>JAOZTQ010000217.1 GCA_029939085.1 Candidatus Nanopelagicales bacterium | reverse complement strand
CTAGGCGATGCGCAGTTACTTGCATCCATAGGCATATCGGACTCACTGCAGCTGCGACCGCTCTTGTGGCCTGCGGTTCGGGTCTTGGGCGACCGTGCCGACACAACGCAAACAGCAAAAGCAGATGAAGCGCTTTTTTTTATTGCGGATCGGCTTCCTCCGGGTCTGGGATCACATTGGGAGGGCCTTAATGTTGTCGGGCGAGGTTAGCAGGCCGATTGGCAACTTCTGATTACCCAGCGAGGATCGACCAGGTTCACTAGGGTTTAGATGCTAAACAGCCCAATCGTAAGGCTCATAAGTAGGACAACTTGGGTCAAAGGACTCGGCAAATGGACCACAAGACTCTGCACCGGCAAGATGTTGGAGTAGAAACGGGAGGTGACATGGCCTCAATAATGGTCTGTGACGACTCCCCTGGTGTGCGTGCCACGATAAAGCGATCCCTCACGTCAATCCCAGAAGTGGCCAACGTCAGTACAACAGCCAGTGGTGAAGAATTGCTGGCTCGATATCCGGTGGAGCTGCCCGACGTCGTCTTGCTGGACGTCCAGATGCCCGGGATGGGTGGAATCGAAGCTCTCCGAAAGCTACTGGATGTCGATACCAGGGCTCGGGTTGTCATGTTGACAACAGGTGAGGCTCCTCAGTCCGTAGCCGAATCGGTCACGATCGGGGCTAGCGGCTACCTAGCCAAAGACGCATCACCACAAGAGATTGCGGCCGTACTTGCCGCGCTTGTCGGGGGTCGAGCGGGGGCCGAAATTCCGCAGCAGCGGCAAAAGACAGGTCCCAATCTGACGGAACGGGAACAACAGGTTTTACGGGGTATGAGCGCTGGTCTCAGTAATGCCCAAATCGGCAAAGAGCTGTATTTGTCAGAAGACACCGTCAAGACTCATGCGCGTCGGCTGTTTCGAAAGTTAACGGTTTCGGACCGGGGCCATGCAGTTGCGGAAGGTTTACGGAGAGGTTTAATACCTTAAGTCGGGAACGGGTCGTAGCGAGTCTAGGGCAGTCGCAGTACCCTGAAACCCCGACCACAGCGAGGTTTGAGTGAGAGTCCCCGCAGATCCACCAGCAGCACATGAACTCTTCGGCGAGCTCGGACTAACCTATGACGACGTTTTGCTGCAACCCAACGAGTCCGATGTCATTCCTAGCGAAGCCAATACGTCCACCCGACTTACTCGTGAAATCGAGTTAGCTATTCCGCTGGTTTCCAGCGCTATGGACACCGTTACCGAAGGTCGATTAGCGATTGCTATGGCTCGACAGGGTGGCATTGGCATTTTGCATCGAAACATGTCAGCAGAAGACCAAGCAATCGAGGTGGACCTGGTGAAGCGGTCCGAAGCCGGGATGCTGACTAACCCGGTAACCTGTCGAGCGGGTGACACCATCGCGGAGGTCGAGCAGTTGTGCTCCCGCTATCGAATCTCAGGTGCTCCCGTAGTTGACGAACAGGGAATGCTCGTCGGCATCGTGACCAATCGCGATATGCGCTTTATTGATGATCGTTCGGTCCGAGTGGCCGATGTTATGACCCCGATGCCGCTGGTCACTGGAGCAGTCGGAATGGGTCACGATGAAGCCTATGGGCTCTTGGCAAAGCACCGAATAGAGAAGTTACCTCTAGTTGACAGTGAAGGCCGCCTGACCGGACTGATCACAGTCAAGGATTTCACGAAGTCCGAGCGCTATCCCGCTGCAACAAAAGATGATTCTGGCCGATTGCGAGTTGGGGCAGCGGTTGGAGTCGGTGAAGACTCGTATAAGCGAGCGCTGCTACTCGTAGAGGCAGGGGTCGATGTAGTAGTGGTCGATACCGCACACGGGCATAGCCGTGCAGTCCTGGAAACCGTCGCGCGGGTCAAGCGTGAGACAGACGTGCAGGTCATCGGCGGAAACATCGCGACTGGTGAGGCAGGTGCTGCGCTCATTGAGGCAGGAGCTGACGGGCTCAAGGTCGGCGTGGGACCAGGGTCAATTTGCACAACACGGGTGGTTGCTGGAGTTGGTGTTCCGCAAGTCTCGGCTATCTACAATGTGGCGCAAGTTGCTCGACCGCAGGAAGTCCCCGTTATTGGAGATGGCGGTTTACAGTATTCGGGAGACATCGCCAAAGCAGTTGTAGCCGGAGCGGACACAGTGATGCTGGGCTCACTTCTGGCGGGTACTACCGAGGCCCCCGGAGAAATGGTGTTCATTAACGGTAAGCAGTTCAAGCAATATCGCGGTATGGGTTCGCTTGGTGCGATGCAGGGTCGAGGTGAGGCCCGCTCATACTCAAAGGATCGCTACTTCCAAGACGACGTGCTGTCCGACGACAAACTCGTACCTGAGGGTGTTGAAGGTCAGGTTCCCTACCGGGGACCACTCGGTGCGGTGGCTCACCAACTAGTAGGTGGGCTCCGAGCTGCAATGGGTTATTCCGGTGCCGCGTCAATCCCTGAACTGCAGCGAAAGGGGCGATTCGTTCGGATAACCGCTGCTGGTTTGCGGGAGAGTCATCCGCACGATGTCCAAGTGACGTCGGAATCACCCAACTACTATCCATCGCTGGGCGAACGATGAGCGAATTCGAAATTGGCCGAGCCCGCCGCAGCCGTCGCGCGTATACATTCGACGAGGTCAGCGTTGTGCCGAGTCGTCGAACTCGCAGCGCCGCGGATGTTTCGCTGAACTGGCAGATTGATGCTTACCGGTTCGCCGCCCCGCTGATGACAGCGCCAACAGACTCAGTGATATCACCGACGAGCGCTGCAACCTTGGCGGATCTAGGGGTTCTTTCGGTATTCAATGCCGAGGGTTTGTGGGCGCGATATCCAGATGCTCAGCCATATTTGGACGAAATAGTTTCGCTGCCGGAAGACAAAGCAACCTCTCGAATGCAACAGATCTACACCCAGCCGATAGATCTCGATTTAGTCAAAGAGCGGATTGCGGGTCTACGTCAGCCTGGTCGAATCGTTGCAGCCGCGGTCTCGCCCAATCGGGCCGCAGAACTGGCGCCATTGATTGTGTCGGGTGGCGCGGACATTCTTGTTATTCGCGGTACCACGGTCAGCGCTCAGCACGTCGTGAGCGATGAAGAGCCGCTGAACCTCAAGTCTTTCATCGGCGATATGGATATCCCCGTGATCGTGGGAGGTTGCGCCAACTATCAGTCCGCGCTGCATCTGATGCGCACTGGTGCGGCTGGAGTACTGGTGGGCTTCGGCGGTGGTGCTGCTCACCGCACGTCTAATGTGCTCGGAGTCCGTGTCCCGATGGCAACCGCGGTTGCAGAGGTCGCTGAGGCTCGACGCGACTACCTGGATGAATCCGGTGGTCGTTATGT
>JAOZTQ010000216.1:1950-3346 GCA_029939085.1 Candidatus Nanopelagicales bacterium | reverse complement strand
GGTGCAACGAATCTCGGCGAAGCTTTGCGGCGGATCAACGAAGGCGCTGCGATGATTCGAAGTAAGGGCGAAGCGGGTACAGGAGATGTCTCCAATGCGACTACGCATATGCGGAAAATCCGCGGCGAAATCGCCCAGCTAGCGGCCCTCCCTCCGGATGAACTTTTTGTGGCTGCCAAAGAAATGCAGGCGCCCTACGATCTGGTTGCGGAAGTTGCGCGCGAGGGACAACTGCCGGTGGTGCTCTTCACCGCAGGCGGTATCGCGACACCAGCTGATGCCGCAATGATGATGCAGCTCGGCGCTGACGGTGTTTTCGTGGGCTCGGGCATCTTTAAGTCCGGCGATCCAGCGCGACGTGCACACGCCATAGTGCAAGCCACTACGCATTACGACAACCCAGATGTCCTAGCCAAAGTGTCCCGGGGGCTCGGCGAAGCCATGGTCGGTATCAACGTTGACGAGTTGCCGGTGGATCATCGGCTTGCGGAACGCGGCTGGTGAGCACGCCGAACGTTGGCGTACTGGCTCTACAAGGTGCCTTCCGTGAGCACATCAGGCTATTTGATTCGCTTGGAGTCTCGGCTCGGGGAGTTCGTACCCCCGAGGACCTCATCGGATTAGATGCATTGACTATCCCTGGCGGAGAGTCAACCACGATTTCTCGTCTGGCAGCGGACCTAGGTGTCCTAGAACCTGTCACGCAGTTGGTCAAAGCTGGCCTGCCAATATTTGGAACCTGCGCCGGAATGATCATGTTGGCTGATGAGGTTATTGATGGTCGCACGGATCAACAAAGCTTTGGCGGCCTGCAGATTACTGTTCGCCGCAACGCATTCGGGCGCCAGACCGAGTCATTCGAAGCGCCAGTTTCGATGCCGATTTTGGGGGATTCACCCTTTCCAGGAGTTTTCATCCGTGCTCCTTGGGTTGAACAGGTCGGCGAGGAAGTCGAGGTGTGGGGCCAGATTGAGCGGCCAGAGGGGTCTAGGATCGTTGCTGTACGACAGGGACCTGTAGTTGCGACTGCATTTCATCCGGAGTTGGCGGATGACGATCGGCTACATCGTAAATTCTTGTCCTTGATCTAGTGAGGAGGCGGTATGTCGGGTCATTCCAAATGGGCGACAACCAAACATAAGAAAGCAGTTGTGGACGCCAAGCGCGGCAAACTGTTCGCCAAGCTCACCAAAAATGTCGAGGTCGCGGCTCGGCAGGGTGGTGCCGATCCGGCCGGTAATCCGACTCTTTATGACGCTATCCAAAAGGCCAAAAAGAGTTCGGTTCCCAATGACAACATCGAGCGCGCAGTTAAGCGCGGATCAGGTCAAGAAGAAGGTGGGGCGGCCTACGAGACCATCATGTACGAGGGGTACGGGCCGAGTGGGGTGGCCCT
>JAOZTQ010000216.1:0-1850 GCA_029939085.1 Candidatus Nanopelagicales bacterium | reverse complement strand
GCAACCGACGTAGTTGAAGTTCGGCAGGCACTTCAGGCAGCTGGCATTGACTACGACTCAGCTGAGGCCACGTTTTTGCCGAGTGTGACGGTACCGCTGGAGGAAGAAGACGCCAGAAAGGTGTTCAAGTTGGTGGAGTCGCTCGAAGACTCCGATGATGTGCAAAATGTGTATGCCAACTTTGACGTGTCAGATGAAGTTATGGCTGCAGTGGGCTGATCTCTGGCGATCCCGAGCAATACCCCCGGCTGAGTCGGTACCCTCACCGTCAGAGTGTGAAGGAAAGGTGTCGACGTGGGTGAGCTTGACCAGGCGGTACGCGACGTTAACGACTTGAGGTCGGTAGGTCAGCAGTTGACGGGATTTGATGCCGCAACGTGGCGGACCGCTACTGCTGATCGAGGTATGCGCTCAACGGTCGTTGGCGTCTTACTGTTGGATGCAACACCGGATTGGCGACGACTCCGAGCTCGCTTTGATCGACTGACGCGGATGGTCCCGATCTTGCGGCAGCGGCCGCTATTTGGTGCGGTTGGCGTTTCCTCACCAAGAATGGCGATCGATCCTGCTTTTGATCTAGATATCCACTTGCGGCGATTTCAGTTAGCGCCAGGTGGAGACTGGGACGACATCTTGGCCGAGGCGCGCCGCATGTCGTTGACTGACTTTGATCACGCCCGTCCCTTGTGGGAAGCGGTTCTGATCGATGGTCTGCCCTACGGGCAATCGGCAATGATTTTCAAGCTGCATCATGCGATCGCGGACGGCCAGGGCGCGGTTTTGATCGGCCTTAACTTGTTCGAGTTCACTCCTGATGGGAATCCTGATGAACCAGAGGCCCCACCGGCTCCTATCGGGGCGGATGTCTCGCATACCTCGGTATCCAAAGCCAATATCCAAGACAACGTGACCCGTTTCTTTGACTTCGCGGTTAAGGGCGCGAAGATCATGGCTGATTTCGCCGTAGGCTCAGTTAAGTCCCCGGCTGAGACCTGGGGTGAGGCGGTGGATATGGCCAGTTCCATCGGGAAGTTCACCGCAGTGCCAGAGTCGTCAATGTCGCCGCTCATGAATCGTCGATCTGATCTGTACAAGTTTGCGACCTTTGAACTTCCGTTCAGTCGAATGAAGGAAGTGAGTAAGGCTAGTGGCGACACAGTTAATGATCTATTTCTTGGTGCGGTAACTACTGGGCTAGATCTCTATCACAAGCGGCACGACAGCCAGGCGCAGCAACTTCGTTTCAATATTCCGATCAGTTTGCGCGGCACTGTCAAGGACGGAAGTTCGTCGAACGCAGTGACAATCGCCCGAATCGAGCTGCCAGTAAGTGGAGTGAGTGTTGAGGAGCGAATCGAAGCAGCTCATGAGGAGGTCCGTCGGTGGCGAGAAGAACCAGCGTTGTCGCTGGTTAACCCGCTTGCGGAGGCGAGTTGGGTACTGCCCGTGCCACTCATCGCATCGGTAGCCCGTAGTAGCGACATTACGGTGAGCAATGTCCCCGGACCACCTGTTCCCATATACGTCGGTGGTGCCAAGATGATCGGAAATTGGCCGCTAGTTCCAACAGTTGGTGCTGCCTCCAATATCACCCTGACGACATATAACGGAACCGCTTTCGTTGGGATCTCGGCCGATCAGTCGTCGGTGGCGGATATCGAGAACTTTATCGATGATTTACGTAGCGGATTTAATGCGGTGCTGGGTGGCTCGGCTGATGACCCAGTGACAAGTCTTCCCGGCGAAATGGCGGCAAAGGCCAAGAAGCGACCTGCCAGAAAGCGATCTGCCAAAAAGACTTCCGCAAAGAAAAGCACTGCGAAGAAGAAAACCAGCAAAAAGACTTCCGC
>JAOZTQ010000023.1:1586-11985 GCA_029939085.1 Candidatus Nanopelagicales bacterium | reverse complement strand
TCATCGAAGAATGCCACCCCGCAGAGCGTTCTCGATTACTGGCTTGAGACCTACCCTGCTGCAGCCACGCGATTCCTTATGTCCGGTGACGTCTTTATCGGTACCGGCACAGTGGTCGAGAATGATATTGAGTGGACGACCTTGCGTTTAGTTCAGGGCAACTGCCCAGGGAATCCTTCGGAGCAAGTTGCAGCGCCAGGACAAGAACCAGAACCCAACTTAGATTCTCGCCAAGAAGGCAGTTCCATCGTCTTCACAATCGATCCTTCCTCAAACGGTCAGCGCGGCTACGAAGTTCAGCGACTGGATGGAACGCACTGGTTCCTGGAACAAAAGCACTTCGCTGATGCGGGTAGTGAAATCTGGCTCGATGATCTACCGCCGGGCGATTACCGAGTCGTCGTTCCGGCGCAGTCAGGTCAAGCTTCAGCCGTAAGCCCGACCTTCTCTCTCACCTAGAACTTCCCAATCAGCAGTCTCAGAAAACTGATCATTCAAGTTGAGCTATATTGTCCGCTTCAGCGGCATCCGGCGACGCATCAAACCATGCTGTGAGAATCTCCGCCGCAACCGCGGCCGTTACTAGTCGATTGCTCATGACCAGTACATTGGCATCGTTCCACTTGCGAGCTCCGGCAGCAGTCGGCGCGTCGGCGCACAACGCAGCGCGTATTCCCGGCACCTTGTTCGCGGCAATGGAGGCCCCGGTTCCGGTCCAACAAAAGAGAAAGCCCTGCTCCGCCTCTCCGTTGGCTACCAGTTCACCGACACGTCGCCCTACCGCCGCCCACTGATCAGACTCACCCGCCGGCGGACCCACTAGTTGCACTGAATGACCCTGCTGTTGCAGCCAATGCACCACCGCATCTGTCAGACCAGTTTTTTCGTCGGAGCCCAGCGCTACCTGCATGATTTTCCACCCTTGTGCTCGTTACCTTGAAGGTACTGCACCCGTTTCGTCGTGACACAGAGTTGCCGCCCGCTTGGATCAATCGCCACTGGCCGATCGGACCATACCGATGTGGGGAATGCCAGCCTCATCGAACGGATCACCAACTTCCCGAAATCCGAACTTCCGGTAGAGCTCAGCCACGTAGACCTGTGAGTGCAGCATCAGCGGGTGTCTTCCCAAATCCTCAATGACCCGCTGAATCAACACCTGCGCAAGCCCTTCACCTCGGCGATCCGGACGGACGACCACTCGACCAACACTTAGTGGCGGTGCGGACTGAGCGGCGGACTCGGACTCAGAACTTACGACCCTGAGGTATGCCGCGAAGCCATCTCGATCTTCGGTCCAGTAGTGACGGGTCGTCGGCTGGCGATCGAACCGATCCAACTCCTCCTCCGTTATTCGCTGTTCCAGAAAAAAGACATCCGAGCGAAGTTTGGCCATCTCAAATACCTCGTCGCGAGTGAACTGGTTCCAGACTTTGACCGTCACAGTATTTGTAGACACAGACCGAGTTTAGGCCGATCCAACCCAAAAAGACTGCGCTGGACTCTTACTGAAGATTTACCTCGCGGCAGGGTGATTCACGTGCCAGATACGATAAACAGGTCTAGCACTGCCGGAATGATCTGGTCTGCATAACTGAGGAGGCGACAGTGGCGGACGCCGAAAAAGCCGGTACCACGATCACCCGCACCCGGCTCATCATCATCGGAGTCGTGATCGTCGTTGTCGTCTTGGTGGCAGTCATAATCGCTGCCACGAGTAACGACGCTGAACAAAGCTCGACTTTCACAGAAAGTACCGCCGAAGTCTCACAACAGGATCTAGTCGATCGCGAGATCGTTTCAGGAACCCTTCAATTCGCAGAGGCGCAAGACTTGGTCGCGCAGTCCGGCGGGACCGTCACCTCATTGCGAGATGACGGCAGCAAAGTGGTGCGAGGTAAATCGCTCTGGCGAATCAACCAACGGCCGACGGTTCTAATGTACGGATCCGTTCCGGCCTATCGAACGATGTCATTGGGTGACCGAGGCACCGACGTCAAACAGCTCAAAACTAATCTGAAGAAACTGGGCTATAAGGGTCTATCCAACGACAAATCGTTCACATCAGCTACCGCGGATGCCGTCTCGGAGTGGCAAGGAGATGAGGGTTTACCCCGTTCTGGAACGGTTGTACTAGGTCAAGTGATCTTTACACCCGACTCAGTTCGAGTAGCCGGGCAACTCACCCGGGTCGGTTCCTTGGTCCGACCTGGTGCACCGATGCTGTCGGTCACGAGTCAAGTGCGTGAGGTTGCAGTTGATCTGAATACATCCGATCAAAGCCTTGCCACGCTGAAGGAAAAGGTTGACGTCACCTTGCCAGATGGCACCGAGATCACTGGGAAAATCACAGCTATCGGAACCGTAGCAACGTCCGATTCGGTACCGGGGCAACCAGGCGGAGATACGACGTCAACTATCCCGGTGACTGTGACTCTAGACCGACCAAGTCAGGCCAAACAGTGGGATTCAGCTCCAGTGGATGTTGGTCTACAAGCCAGTAGCGCGACCAATGTCTTGACGGTACCCATAAGTGCATTGTTGGCCTTGGCCGAAGGAGGTTACGCCGTTGAGGTAGTAACCGATTCCGACCGTAATCTGGTAGCTGTTGAGACCGGTCTGTTCGCTGACGGCCAGGTAGAGATTTCGGGTTCTGGTATTGAACCCGGCACGACTGTTGTGGTGCCCACGAGATGACCCGTCGACAAGTCCTGCAAGCGAGGCAGCTACGTCGAGTTTACGGCGGCGGTAAGTCTCGAGCTGCTGAGGTCGTTGCTTTAGTTGGGGCAGATCTGACCATCGCCGATGGTGAGTTCGTGGCATTGGTTGGTCCGTCCGGGTCTGGGAAGTCAACTCTTATGCATCTGATGGGTTGCCTAGATGAGCCCACATCGGGTGAACTGGTCATCGACGGAATCGATGTTTCCGGACTCAGTGATCGCGAGTTGTCCGGGCTGCGTGCGTACCGGATTGGCTTTGTTTTTCAACAGTTCTTTTTGTCGCCGGTACAAACGGCACTGGACAATGTCGCGGATGGCTTGTTGTACTCCGGCGTTCCCCGAGCAGAACGTCGAGACCGCGCCGCCGCGGCTCTAGCGCGAGTAGGGCTTTCGGACCGAATAGACCATAGACCTGCCGAGCTTTCCGGAGGACAGCGCCAACGGGTTGCTATAGCTCGAGCGGTCGTTGGCAATCCACCGTTGCTGTTGGCGGATGAGCCAACCGGAAATCTAGATAGTGTTTCCAGCTCCGAAGTCATCTCGCTGCTGCACGAACTCAACCAAGAGGGCACGACAATCGTCGTGGTCACGCACGATCTTGAGTTGGCTTCTCAGTTTCCCCGCCAGGTGCAACTGCACGATGGACAAATAGTGTCTGACGAACGTGTTTCAGTATGAGTTCACAAATCGATAGCTCCCTTTCCGACAACCCCATGCCAGTTGCCAGGTTGGCCTCCGGAGATTCGTTACGAGTTGCGCTGGAGGGTATGCGCCATCGTCCACTCCGAGCTGTTTTGTCCGGTCTCGGGATTGCTTTGGGAATCGCGGCCCTGGTTGCAGTAGTTGGGCTTTCCGCCTCCAGTAAGGAAGAGATCAGTAGACAGCTTGATTCGTTAGGAACGAACTTGTTGTCTGTTTCCGGCGGTAGCACGCTCGGTGGAGATACTGCTGAGCTTCCGCAAGATGCAGTCGAGATGGTGCTTCGCATTGGACCGGTACAAACTGCTGCCGCGCTGGGAAGCACTGAAGCGCGGATATATCGAAACGATCGAATCGAGGATGCCGAGAGTGGCGGCATCGGTGTGCGTGCCGCAACCGAAAGTTTGCGCGAGACTATCGGTTTCGATCTCCTGGCGGGACGTTGGCTGGACCCAGCCGTAGGTGAGTTTCCGGTGACGGTGCTAGGTGTTGAAGCTGCCCAACGACTTGGTATCAGTCCGCAACTAGTAGAAGAAAGCTCGCCGCAGGTTTGGTTGGGCGATCGGTGGTTCACAGTGATCGGAATCTTGGAGCAATCGGCGCTTGCACCCGAGCTTGATCGTTCCGCACTGGTTGGTTGGACCGCGGCGGAAACCTACCTTGACTTTGACGGGCATCCCACAACGATTTACGAAAGATCAACTGAGGAGTCTGTGACCGATGTCCAGGCCGTACTTCCTGCGACGGTGAGCCCGGCTGCCCCAGACGAGGTTCAAGTGTCGCGTCCATCAGATGCCCTTGCCGCCAAAGCTGCAACAGATGCCGCATTTACGGGTCTGCTTTTAGGTTTGGGTGCCGTTTCACTGCTTGTCGGTGGTGTGGGTGTTGCTAACACAATGGTGGTATCGGTTTTGGAACGCCGACAGGAGATTGGATTACGCCGCGCTCTCGGTGCTACTCGAAAAATGATTCGTGATCAGTTTCTTGGCGAGGCAGTGGCGCTGTCGGTTATCGGCGGAGCTGCCGGTGCCGTCATCGGCGTCATCGTAACTGTGGTTTTTGCGGTGATCAGCAGTTGGCCCATTGCTATACCGCTGTGGTCTATTGCTGCCGGACTGGGCGTCACCGTTTTAGTTGGCATTGTGGCTGGAATCTTTCCCTCCTCCCGAGCTGCCCGGTTGGCACCTACCGAGGCGCTTTCGATCTAGTGGTTAACCTCCCACCAAGAGCTTTACCAATAGGATCCCTACGCCGATGCCCGCATCCAACAGACCCCAACCAAGTGCCCTCATCCAAGTTGCTCCGGCCCAACGAGATCCAAAAAAACCGATGAGGAACAGCAGCGCAATCAAAACCAACTGAACGAGTACGACTGTCTCTCGGAACTCAAGACCAATAATCTCTCCCCCAGCGATCGTCCCCACCGCTATCGCTGTAACCGCCAAAAGATTGCCCGCGATGGCAACTTGCGCGAGGAGTTCCTGACGCGACATCATGCTGCGATGCACCAGTCGGTGTGCCATGACCGCGGACCAACCGTGCGCCAATGCCACGGCTAATGACGCGCCCACTGCCGCCGCAATAAGTTCAGGTTCATCGGTGGCGAACTGCTTCAAGGATGATGCTGCGATAACTCCGAGTAACGTTATTGCCGCGTAGACCATGATGGCGACACGTTCTGCGGCCGTTGGATCCGCATAATCTTTGCTGTCGCCCGGTGAGAGACTTTGTTCCGTCATGACTCAATGATGTCGCAACGTTTGCGGGTAGGAACGATCTTCCAAAATGCGGTTCCCCGCGTCACCTCAAGAGACAACTTATTGTCGTGACTGTAAACCACCCCTGGCCTAGGCCTCGTCAGCAACAAATTCACGACGTACCATGAAGACCGCATCTACTGCGCAGATCTCCGAGACAACAACAGCATCGAGGAATATATGAACCAGAGTGTTCGACCCAACAGCATCCGACTGTACGCCGCGATCTTTGTCGCGGCTGGAATGCTGTTCTTTACCGGATGCAGTTCGGACTCTGACTCGCAAGTGGCATCACTCTCCGATACTGACTCCCAGCCCGAAGCTAGTGCGAGCCCGTCAAGTTCCGATGATGGTGGGCTGGCCTTTGCCTCGTGTATGCGAGACAACGGTATCGATGTACCGGATCCCGATCCAGATGGCGGTTTCGATCAACGAGGCCAAGCCGACATCGACTTCGAAGATCCTCAGTTCCGAACTGCGCTAGAGGAGTGCCGGGATCTCTTACCCGCGGATAACCCGCTCACCCGTAACTTTGATAGCGCACAGCAAAATGCGATCTTAAAGTTGGTCGGTTGCTTGCGGAAGAACGGTGTGGATGTTCCCGACCCGCAATTCGACTCAAATGGGCAACTGATCATCGACGATCCCGGGGCAATAAATCCAAGTGACCCGAAAGTGCGTAAGGCGTTGCAGGAATGCCGCTCCGAGATTGCATCCGTCGTACCCGGAAACTGATAACAAGAGCGAGTTACCCGCTGCCCTGTCCTGCAGTGACTACGGAAAGTTCTTCGGCGCCGGTTTGGCACCGCCGCTATTCAGCGCGCTAGACCTGGCTGCTAAGGCAACAATGACCTTATGCGAGCCCTGATTACGTCCGCCGCCATGCCGTATGTCCAGATGGCCGATATTGCCGATCCTGAACCCAACCGGGATGAAGCGGTGGTGCAAGTTCGAGCATTTTCATTGAACCGCAGTGAGCTTGTTTCGCTACCTAACTTTTGGGATGGACACGCTGATGGCAGCACAGTGTCCGAGCCGATGGGTAGCGTTCCCGGATACGAGATGGCTGGTGTCGTAGTCCAAAGAGCGGCCGATGGGACCGGTCCCACTGAAGGCACTCGCGTAGCGGGATTCCCGACTCGCGGCAGTTGGGCCGAACTCGTGACGTGTCGCACCAACTTACTCGGTACTTTGCCGGAGTCTGTCACCTTCGAAGCTGCCGCGACTCTTCCAGTCGCCGGCCAGACTGCGTATCGTGCCCTTCGGCGTGGCGGCTTCCTGGTCGGAAAACGGGTCTTGATTACTGGTGCTGCTGGCGGTGTGGGGACATTCGCAGTCCAGCTCGCCAAACTCTCTGGCGCTCACGTCACGGGCGTGGCGAGCACGGCTGCCCGTCGAGATGCCATTCTCAATCTGGGCGCCGACTCTGCCTGGTCGGCAGTCAGTGCCACTGGCAATCGACGGTTCGACTTAGTTTTGGATGCCGTCGGTGGGGCTGCTTTGGGGGCGGCTTTCGCACGAGTGGTTCGTGGCGGCACAATCGTGCAGTACGGCGAAGCATCCCTTGAACCTGTCACAATCCCCGCTGGCCTCTACGCGACTATGCCGGGTGTCAAGTATGAGCCATTCTTGCTTTTTCCGGATCTTCAGAGTGACCTTTCCGGGACGGCTAACCTCCAGTTGCTCGCGCGATTAGTGGGTGAAGGCCTACTGGTGCCACAGATAGCCGAGGTATTGCCCTGGGAGGATGCAGCGACCGGAATCGACAACCTTGCCCAACGCAGCTACGTCGGCAAACTTGTCCTGTCCGTCCACTAGCGGGTTAGGTGCGGAACCGATGATGAACGCCCCACCGTATCTAGTCTTGGCTATTGTCGGAGCCAACGAGACTTAGTTGGAGTTTGATCAGTGGGATTCCTCGACAATGTGTGGGACTTCATGTCCGGTTTTCCCATGCATCCGCTCTGGGGTTTTCTGCTTCTATTCAGCGTCATCGTTTTCATCGGATATTGGCTCGCCTCTCGACTCGAGGAAGAGGAGTGCAAGGACCTTTCCGATTCGGCTAATAAATTGCTTGGTGCCACCGCCACCGGACTTTTTGTTCTTATTGGTTTTTGCATAAGTATGTTGTGGTCAATCTTGAACGATGAGTTATCTGCAGTGGATGACCACGTGATCGTAGCCTCGGAGCTGGCCTGGACGAGTCAGCAACTAGATGCGGCAGCCAATGAGAAAATTACCGAGGCCCTCGTGACTTACCTCAATACGGTGGCCTTCGATGATCGCAAGGCCTACGAAGATGAAGCCTTCACAAAGGGAAACACAACTCCGTACCCATCTGATACCGCGTTACAAGACCTGCAACAAGAAGTTGATGATCCTGGCAACTACACAAAGGATCAGGCCGTAATCCAGCAAACTCTGAGCCAACAGGTAACCAAGTTAGCCGGCACTCGTGAATCAATTCGGGCCATTGCAAACCGGGTTCTCCCGTACCAAACAATGGTGGTACTCATAGTTGCGGCATCTGTCGTCGCCCTGTTTGCCGGGGCGAGTATGGCGTCTCATCGCCGTCCCTATCTCGTTATTGGTTGGGTTCTATCGTCGACATTGGCGCTGACTCTTGTCTTCTGGCTCAACAACCCCTTTACCGGTCCTATCGAAGTGGATTTCACGTCAATTGATGGACTGGCTGATCGGCTAAAGGCAGATACGGAGTTTGCAAACTCTCCCAATAACTAGCGCAAAAACGCGCGTTGAAAAATTTTCGGACGCACGGAACATCCTGCGATCTGCTACATATGTGGTGTGGATGAAGAGATCTACGCGGAAGTAATGACAATCTTCGCCAAGTGTTTTGAGGTTGTCGCCGCCCTCGTTTTGGTCATTGGACTTTTCGCGTCGGCCGTATTCGCCATCCGACAATGGCGTCGAACCGGCAACGCACGCGCCGGCTACACCCTGATGAGGCAATCCTTCGGTTCCGTCCTGTTACTTGGTTTAGAGATCTTAGTCGCGGGCGACCTCATCCAGACTGTCGCGGTTTCGCCAACTCTCGAAAGCGTTAGCGTTCTTGGCCTCATCGTATTGATCCGGACCTTCCTCTCATTTTCACTTGAAATCGAGATGGAAGGGACAGTGCCCTGGCGTCGCGCCTTCAGCTCAGGCGCAACAACATTTGCGAAGGCAAAGGCCAAGGCCGCTGAGGTACCTGACAAGTCCTAAACCTCAAGCCGAACCCTCAATCGCAATCCCAATCTTGCCGCAGGGCGCACCACTCTCCAGTCTGTGCATCGCTGCCGATGCTTCATCTAGTGGATAAACCGAGTCGATAGGTACCCGCACTACTCCGTCAACAACTAGCTCAAGGAGTCGCGCTAAATCTGTCGCACTCTCCGAAGCAAGCATCATGGTGAGATTCTGCTTGATGAATGGTGACTTTGCAGCTGCCCACATAGTACGTCCGAAGCCGCTGGTTAACTTGTTTGTACCCTCGCCGCCTACAAACACAATCGTTCCGGTCGGAGTTAGTACCTTACGAAGTTCCTTCACCGGAGTCATACCGGCAATCTCGATGATGACGTCATAGGGTGCGTTCGTCGCGGTAATCGGATCACGCGTGTAGTCCACAGTGTGATCGGCGCCTAACCCAGACACGTACTCACTCTTGCTGCCACTGCATACACCGGTTACGTGCGCTCCGGTACCGGCTGCAATCTGGACCGCATAACTGCCAACACCACCAGCAGCACCGGTAATGAGCACCCGCTGCCCAGCCTTCACCTGCGCCTTATCTACAACAGCACCCAGAGCGGTAAGCCCCGAGATTCCAAGTGCCGCTGCCTCGACGAACGGTAATCCTTCGGGAAGGTACAAGAGCTTGTCGGCCTCAGTCACGGCGAACTCTGCGAACGACCCGGGGGCGATCCCGAAGACCGCGTCTCCGACCGCAAACTCTGTTACCGCACTTCCAACTGCTGCGACCCGACCAGCAACATCACGGCCAGGGACAGGCTGCCGCGGTCTCGTGAATCCGAAAGCTGGTCGAATGATGTAGGGGATCCCATGCATCAGGTGCCAGGTTCCGCGATCGAGCCCTGCCGCTTCAACTTTGATCAACACTTGATCATCTTTGGGAGTCGGGATCGACCGCTCCGCTATCTGCAGGACCGACGCGTCACCGTAGGTGTCCTGGACTACCGCTTTCATTACCTCTGTTGTTGTTGCCAACATTCTTCCTCCCTAGACTTACACCGTAAGGTTAATATCTGCTAGGCTAGCCTTACATTGTAAGTTGGTCAAGTCCGGAGATATTAATGGCGAAAAACCCGCTCACTCGAGATCGCGCTCTCGCCGCCGCTATGGCACTTGCAGACAACAACGGGCTCTCCGCGGTTACGATGCGCCGGCTCGCCAAAGAGTTAAACGTCGAGGCAATGTCGGTTTACCACCACATCCCCAACAAAGAAGCTCTACTCGATGGCATGGTGGACCGGGTCTACTCCGAGGTAAGCATGCCCGAGCCGGGAGACGAGTGGCGTTCTGCGATGCAAGATCGAGCGAAGTCACTGAGGGATGCCTTAGTCCGACACCCTTGGGCCGTCGGACTATTGGATTCTCGGACATCACCTGGGCCGGAAACCCTGAAGCATCTGGATGCCAACATTGGCTGTCTTCGTGAAAACGGCTTTACCTGGGAGATGACTGCACACGCATACTCAGTGATCGATGCCTATGTCTTCGGGTTCGCCATTCAACAAGTTCAAATGCCGTTCGAGTCCGGTGAGGAAACTCAAGCACTCGCTGCGGATATGGTCGCCGCAATGGAGGATGCTTACCCTCAGCTATCTGCTTTCGCCCTGTCACATGTAATGAAGCCTGGATATGACTACGCTTCAGAGTTTGATTACGGACTTGAGCTCATCTTGTCAGGTCTAGAGCAGGATCTCGTTAACCACGATTCGGACTGAGTAGACGTTTCGACTGGGCCACGTCGGGTTCACGTTCGCGATCTAAATACAGCTGCAGGGCCAGCCCCAAGATTGCCGCCAGCGAGACCGCACTGGTGACCATGAGGCGACTACCCGCTTCAACGGTCAGGGACACAAACAGCAACAAGCACAGTGGCAATGCCAACAGGCAGGCAGCGGTTGCCCAATCTCTTCTTACACCAAAGCGGAACACGACAATTAAAGCCAGGATCGCAGCCGCCCGGATAAGCCA
>JAOZTQ010000023.1:0-1486 GCA_029939085.1 Candidatus Nanopelagicales bacterium | reverse complement strand
CACCAAAGCGGAACACGACAATTAAAGCCAGGATCGCAGCCGCCCGGATAAGCCAATCAGTAGGACCAGCAGCGAGTGAACGCGCGGCCTTATAGGTCATTAACTCCGGCAACCTAGTCAGATAATCTCCCTTCGCATACTGCGACTGCCACATGTAGCGACCTACTTTGGCGCGCGAAACATCATCAGCGAGGACTTCACCGGTGCGAGCTTCCCATGCGTCAAAGTGCCGTTCGCGGATGGAATGCCGATCTTCACCCTCTAGATAGGCCAGTGAGTAAGAGGCGGGCATGTCATGCCAACCAGCAGTTCCCGTAGCTAGCTCTACTGTGCCAGTGTGGCTGACGTTGTAACTAAGCCACGGCAACACAATGGTCACCGCAACCAGACCGGCACCAGCGGCTGCGCCGATTACTCGGGCCCGTGACTGCGCTCCCAGAAATAAAATTACGAGTGCAACCACAACCAAGTACAACAACCCCGTGACGATAAACATCTGTTTCGTCAGCCCCAGAAAACCAAGAGCCAGACCCAGAGGTAACCACCACCAATTGCTGCCGCTACGGAGAACACCGAGAGTAGCCACCACGCAGACTGCTGCCAGCAGAACTGAGAGTGACTCGCTCAAACCTTGCGTCGCCCAGCGAATCGGCTCTTGACTGGCCGCTAACGTGAGGCCCGCAAGCACACCACCTGGCAGTCCAATAAATCGAATAATTCCCACCGTCAAAATAATCACAGCCGCCACCAACAGCCCAATATTGAGTAGTGCGGCATGATCAGGTTGATAGCCGGTGACTTTCCAAATCGATCCAAGCAGCAACGCATAGGCAGGGGCCCGATAGGAGTAGGTCTGCGGGCGCTCAGACATTTGCTGGGCATCAACCCACGCCGAGTAACGATCCGCGGGGCCCACTGCGGTCCCATTCTCATAAGCATCGACAACTTCTTTTGCGGGCGAACCGCCAGCTACACCGAGGGATGAATGAGTCATCCAGGTCCACGCCATAAGAGTGAAGTCTTTTTGGTCGGTACTCCCCGCCATCGGTGTATGCACCAATCCACCGAAGCGTTCGTGAGCATACTGCCAAGCCATCGCTGCGGATGATGCACCGATCACGGAAACCAACACCACAACCATGATCCGAGTCCAACGATCTCGTGTGCGACTTACCCACCAAACTGGAAGCACGAGGAGGAGCAGCAGCGCACCCCTTCGAATCCAACCGTCAGAGGACATCACGAAGATTGTGGGAAGCACTACCGCCAAAATTGCGAAAACAGCGGTCCACAAGCGCATCGGCCGCAGCTGAGAGCGGCGGTGAGGGACGGCTGCCACGTCGATCGGTGCGTCTGAACCTGCGGAGCCACCAACCGGATTCATCTGATCATTCGGCTGTCCTCCGAATGTCATGGTTGCGCCAACTCTTGATAGTCGGGCGGTATTTCCGCTTGATGCTGCTCCCAACTGCGGCCCCACTCGGAA
>JAOZTQ010000215.1 GCA_029939085.1 Candidatus Nanopelagicales bacterium | reverse complement strand
ACAACCTGGGCGGGGATGGAGTCACCATGGGCTCGGATCTGAACCCGCACCTGTTGGTCCGCCTGCACCACGGGACCGCACCAGACTGGTTTCTCACATTCCATCGATATGACGGCCAATCGTTCTCGCTCACCCACGACAACTTCGCGTTGCACCGGGTCTATCCGCAAGACGTAGCGGGGTCGACCGGTTTCGGTCGCGGTTGTGACTCCGAGTCCTTTGCGTTGGCCCACTGTGAAGGCGTGAGTTCCACGATGATCTCCGATTGGCTCACCGGTCTGATCGTCGATGATCTTGCCGGGTTGTTCACCTATTTCGCGGCGCAGGAACCCGGCGGTATCGCCATCGGGGATGAAGCAAATGTCATGGCTATCGGGCTTATTGGCTACCCGCAGCCCACGCTCCTTAGCCTCGGCCCGCACTTGATCTTTAGGAGTGTCACCCAGCGGGAACATACTGTGTCGCAAGCCATCGGTGCCCAGTACTGCGAGGACATATGACTGATCTTTTCCTGGATCTACTGCTCGACTCAGTCTTGGTCCGGAATCAGTCTGCTCAAGTCGGGCGTAATGTCCGGTTGCGACCGAGTCGAATCCCAACGCTCGGGCGCGTTCCAGTAGCGCGGTGAACTTGATGTGCTCATTGCATCGCACACAGGGATTGGGGGTCCGCCCGGCGGAGTACTCGTCGATGAAATCGGTTATGACAGTCTCTCTGAACTTCTCGGCGAAGTCCCAAATGTAGAACGGCACCCCAACCTTGTCAGCCGCCCGCCGGGCATCGTTGGCATCGGAAATGGTGCAGCACCCGCGGCCACCATCGCGGGTCAGAGCTGGATCCGGTGATAACGCCATATGCACCGCCGTCACATCATGTCCCGCTTCGGCAGCGCGAGCCATCGCGACAGCCGAATCGACTCCGCCTGAGACTGCGGCCAGAACCTTCATCACGCACTCCCCACCGCGTTGCGGGCTTCAGCGGCTCCGGCCACGGCCCTAGGTAAGGCCGCCAAGAGCGCGGCGATATCGCCTGAGCCCGAGCTCCAGCCGAAACTGATCCGGATCGTATTGCTGGTGTGGGGCGCACCCATGGCGGTGAGGATGTACGACGGTTTGGGGATACCCACATTGCACGCCGACCCAGTGGACACTGAAATACCTGCCTCATCGAGCAGCATCATCAAGGCGTCTCCATCACAGCCTGGGAAGGACACACTGACGAGACCAGGAAGCCCAGCTTCGGTGCTATTCAGTGAAAACTCGAATGGCTGCGAGGAGCCTTCAGCCTGCTGTGTGATTCCTCGAAGCAGTTGATCGCGCAATCCCGACATTCTGGCGGAGTGTTCGGCTTGCTGAGTTACCGCCTCATGGATGGCGGCGGCAGCAGCCGCAGCACCGGCAACATCGAGAGACCCCGCCCGTAATCCCGCTTCTTGACCGCCACCTCGAACTAACGGTTGCACCGCTGTCTGCGGATCAACTAGCAAGAGCCCAAACCCATTGGGACCGCCCACCTTGTGGGCACTGAGCGCCATTGTCGAGGACACATCGCCCGCGATCGGGATATTGCCGAGGGCTTGTACAGCGTCAGTGTGCAGCGGTACGTCGAACTCTCGGCATACCTCGGTTAACTCGCTAATGTCCTGAACTGATCCGACTTCGTTATTGGCCCACATAACGGCTACCAGCGCGACCTCACCGCCGCGACGGATGAGGATCTCCCGCAGTTGCTCAACCGAAACACGGCCAGTCTGGTCAACGTCCAGCCACTCCAACTCCGCACCAGACGTTGCTAGTTGCTCGGCTGGTTCTAGGACAGCTTTGTGTTCGATACGACTTAAGACAATGACTGTGCGACGCGGATCCGCTTCGTTTCGAGCTCGATACCCACCGACGACGGCGAGGTTATCGGATTCCGTTCCGCCCGAGGTGATCACAACCCGATCAGGTTCGATCGCAAGATCTTCGGCGATCTGTTCGCGGGAGTCTTCCACAATGCGACGCGCTTCTCGTCCGGCTGAATGGACCGACGACGAGTTACCTACCTGGCCGGCTACGGCTAGCCAGGCATCGCGCGCGGCAGGCCGCATCGCGGTGGTGGCCGCATGGTCTAGGTAGATCACGTCGAAATTCCTCGGGTTTCGGGTCGTTGCGTTAAGTCCAGAGTATGCCGAATGCGGAAACGACACCGCCCGCTGGCGGCGTTGAGCCATTCCAGCGGGCGGTGCTGACGTTCAGGATTTAGCCCTGACGGGTTTTGATCTCGTCAGTCAGCTGCGGCACAACGTTGAATAGATCGCCAACGACGCCGAAGTCCGCGAGCTCAAAAATCGGAGCTTCCGGATCTTTGTTGACCACAACGATGGTCTTCGAGGTCTGCATTCCGGCCCGGTGCTGGATAGCGCCGGAAATACCGTTTGCGATGTAGAGGTTGGGCGAAACCGTCTTACCGGTCTGGCCTACCTGGTACTGATGCGGGTACCAGCCAGCGTCGGTAGCGGCGCGCGATGCACCAACTGCAGCACCCAAGCTGTCAGCCAGCGCCTCGATGACACCGAAGCCGTCTTCGCCGCCAACACCACGACCACCCGAAACCACAACAGCGGCCTCGGCCAGTTCAGGTCGACCGCCCTGCTCAGCAGAAACTCGGTTAGTGACCTTCGCTGCAGTGGAGTTCTCGGACAGTTCCACCTGTACCGGCACCACATTGCCTGCTGCTGGAGCCGGCTCCGCGGGTGATGAGTTGGGTCGCACCGTCACGATCGGTGTTCCTGTGCTCACCTTGGACTCCACGATGATGGAACCACCGAAGATGCTCTGGGTAGCAGTTCCATCGGCTGCGATCGCTACGGCGTCAGTAATGACTCCCGAGTTGGTGCGAACCGCGAGACGACCGGCGATTTCCTTGCCTTCGGCCGTCGACGGAATCAGCACCGCAGCAGGGGACTTCTCGGCAACCAGTTGCGCGAGTAGGTCGACCTTGGGGCCCACGACGTAGTCGTTGAGCTCAGGTGCTTCTGCAACGTAGATGGTTTCCGCACCGTATTCCGACAACGCGGCCGGGTCGATACCTGCTTCGGCAACCACTGCTGCCGGCTCGCCGACTGCGCGGGCTAGGGTCAGCAGTTCTTGCGAAACCTTCTTAACCGCACCGTCGGCGGTTTCTACTAGGACTAGAACTTCACTCATTGTTGTTTCTCCCTGTCCCTCAGATGAACTTCTGCTCGCTGAGGAATTCGGCGATCTTGGAACCGCCTGCACCCTCATCTTCAATCTTCACACCGGCTGCCTTGGGCGGACGCGGCGCAGCATTTGCTACTTCGCTCCAGGCCGCGCCCAGACCAACCTGGCCAGCGTCAACGCCTGACTCGGCAAGC
>JAOZTQ010000214.1 GCA_029939085.1 Candidatus Nanopelagicales bacterium | reverse complement strand
CCGAAATGTAAAGCTGCTCCTAGATGGCTCGTCGCGTCCTGATCGGGTCGATTTCTCTTGGAACCATATGCCGTAAGCCCGTCGTTCACGAACGCCTGCAATATCCCAAGGGCTCTTTCTTCACCCGCTGATATCGGCGTAGAGATGTCCGGCAGCGACTCACCGGCGGCAGATGTGTCGAAACTCAGCTCGACGGTTTCCAGCGGCTCCGGGGTATGGCGGGCCGACCACGATTTGTAATAGGGCGTGAAGACCGAGTATCCCGCACCGGATCCGGTGAGGACTTCACCCGGCGGATGCAAGAACGGTGAGTCAGCTGGCTCGAAACTGATACCTGCTGCGGTCAGTTCCTCGCCCACCTGATCATCGCGAAGTTTGCCATAGGGCGTGAACTCCGCTGAGTGAATAACTGAGTCCGCTCCAACTTCTTTACACACGTCCAAGAGAACTCGCTGAGGCTCTCCGGTCCGCACCAAGAGACCGGAACCACCCCATTCTTTGATGCTTTGATCTAACGAATGCAGAGACGCCGCAAGCCGATCCCGACGACGCTGGCCCACGCGGGGCCACAACTGCGGATCCAGCACGAAGAGAGGAACAACAGTCTCACCAGCGGCGGCAGCGGCCGCTAAACTCCCCTGGTCCTGAAGTCGCAAATCTCGGCGAAACCACACCACTACTGCCATTCGGATACGGTATTGCCTGCACGCGAATCGGGCACGCTGAGCCGATTCCAGCAACGACACGGATCACTGCGCTGCACAATAGCTGCCTCAGGGGTCACAATGACCTTATCGATTTGTCGAGGAGGGCCGATGAAAGATCTCATCGACACTACCGAGATGTACCTTCGCACCATCTACGAACTTGATGAGGAAGGTACCCCCCCGCTGCGAGCACGGATTGCCGAACGCCTATCGCAAAGTGGGCCTACGGTTTCCCAAACTGTCGCCCGAATGGAACGAGATGGGCTCCTTCGGGTACGCAGCGATAGGCGCATTGAGTTGAGCGCAAAAGGTCATCGACAGGCTGCCCGTGTCATGCGGAAGCATCGCATTGCCGAATGCTTACTACTGGACTTACTTAAGGTGGAACAAGATCAGATTCACGATGAGGCGTGTCGCTGGGAACACGTTATGAGTGACGAAGTAGAGCGCAAGATTCTGGATGCGTTAGGTCATCCGAGTGTTTCCCCGTTCGGAAATCCCATACCGGCTCTGGAGGAGTTGGGTGAGGAGATTTCTGAGTCTGAGTTGCCCGAGGGCTCAACAAATCTCGCGGCATTGGCCGCCGAGATGCCGCAACGAGCCGTGATCCAACGCATCGACGAAACGGCCCAGCTTTTGGTTGGCGCCCAGCAGACTCTGGACTTCGCAGGACTGGCTGCGGGCACCACAATTGAATTCAGTCTTCGTGATGGATTCATCGTGGTAGATGCCGGTAATGGCGACCACACTGAGATAACTGCCGAGATCGCCCAGCACATAGTAGTCTTACCGTAGGCAAAGCTTGAGCTTAGGCAATTAATGGCTCCCGAATCGGCGAAAGGCGAGCAGATGGAGATCGACGACACTTGTCGGCAAGAGGTACTTACTCGATTGCGCCGGGTTAGGGGCCAAGTGAACGGCATCCTAAATATGATTGAGGACGGTCGTGACTGCTCCGAGGTTCTCACGCAACTGTCTGCGGCGTCGCACGCGATTGATCGTGCCGGATTGCGCATCATTAGTGAGGGCCTCAATCAGCACGCAATCGCTACCGCCGCGGGGGAAGATCCTCCTATGACCCGCGAGCAACTCGAAAAACTCTTCCTCACTCTTTCGTAGGTCGTACTTCAGATTGATGTCATCACTAGTACCCACTAACGAAACCGACATTCCCGATCCAATTTGCGCTGCCGCGATCGATCTTGCGCTCGCGGCAGTCATTCAAGACGCTGGGCCCGAAGCCGTTGCGGGTCATATCGCTACTCGCGCAGAGGACGATCGCCTCGTCTCACATCGATTTCGATGCACCTTGACCGGCTACTACGGCTGGGAGTGGCAGGTTACGGTCGTCCGTGCACCGAGAGCCCGAGCGGTGACAGTCGATGAGGTCTCACTAGTCCCCGGACCTGAGGCCCTCTTGGCCCCATCATGGGTTCCGTGGTCAGAGCGTCTCGAACCTGGAGATCTCTCACCTGGTTCAGTGGCACCAACCGATCCGGAAGACGCCCGACTGGCACCAGGATGGTCTGGGGAAGACGATCTAGCATCCGAACTTGATCCCGGACCATTGCATCCTGTCAACTGGGAGCCCTTCCTACAACGTCGAAGGGTCCCGTCTGCTTATGGGCGCGCCTCGGCGGCCAATCGTTGGGCCAAGGGGCCTGGGGGTCCGAATAATGCGGAGACTCGCTCCGCTCCCGGCCAGTGCAGTAGCTGCGGCTGGCTTCTGACCATCGGCGGTCCACTGGGGCAATCCTTTGGTATCTGCACTAATCGAATATCCAGTTCTGACGGCCAAGTAGTGTCGTTCGAGCACGGTTGCGGAGCTCATTCCGAAGCCGTTACCCGCACCGTTCACGCTGGTCCACCACCCGCTGCATTAGATGAAGTATCTGTCGACGATTTCGACCTGGGTCACTCGTAGGCCGGGCACCGGAAACCTTCATGTACCAAGCCAGGTAGCCTGAATCAGGTATTCAGGAGGGTGAATGAAGAAGACCATTGGTCTGACCGTTGGGCTTGTCCTCGCGGGCGCGGGTATCACAGGTTGCGAGAAGCCGCCGCCAGCCATCTCAGTCTGGAGCGGAAGCGATAGCGTCAATGTAGCGGCCCAGTGCTGGTCTTTTGATGACTCCGGTCTCGATGCACGAAATTGCGCACAAGACATTCTGCAAGGAACCCGTACTGAAGGTTTGCCCTCGCTACCCACTCAGCCAGGGAACACATTCGGTATCAGCGTTGATCCTGTTGTTGCCGAATCAGGTTGGCAGATTCGCGTTAACGGTCAGTCACTTACCCAGCAGCCGCTTGAGACTCTGTACTTCCGCGCGCCGTATTCCGCACCCAATCAACCTATTGTCCTGCAAGTTATCTCTGGAGGTTTGGGAGACGTCCGGGGGGTATGGCTACTGGAGTTGGACCCGACGGCGGGTTAAGCGAAAGTCAGCTCAGCCGGCAAACTAGGAATCTAGTTCGTCGGCCACTCGTCGCAGAATCACAGCGATTCTTTTCGCAGTCGCATCATCTGGATAACTGCCTTTATAGAGCCGCTCGGCCGCATCGTCTAACTGCTTGGCGACATCTTGCACAATTCCCGCAAACTCCTCCGGCTTGCGTCTCTTCGCCTTAACTACTGAGGGCGGAGTATCGATCACCTTGACCGAGAGGGCTTGGCGACCCTTGCGTCCCTCGGCCACACTGAAATCAACTTTCGTTC
>JAOZTQ010000022.1 GCA_029939085.1 Candidatus Nanopelagicales bacterium | reverse complement strand
CCGTGAGCCTTTAATGTCATCGAGTCACCAGTCGCATGATCTCCACCCAGGTTGGTGTCCCAGGTGATGCTTTGGGTTTGCGGACCGGATGGCTGAACATTGCCTCCGCCCGCGGTGGGAGAAGTGCCGGGGTTACCACCAGGGGTTGCCGGTTGAGCGGGCTGAGCCGGTGTGGCTGGTGTCGCGGGTGTGTTGTTGCCGTTGGTGGCTTTGGTCAGTGTCACTGTCTGGGTGGCGCTGGTGCCGTGGCCTTTGGCTTTCGCCCGCAGCGTGACCTTCTTCTTACCTTTCAACACATCAGACGTCTTGAATTTGCCCTTCTTATTGGTCTTCGTGGAATCAAGCTTCTGCCACTTCTTACCGTGCTTTTCTTGAATCACCACGCGAGTCTTATGCTGACGGTTTTTCTTGACCTTGCCCTGTAACTTCACCTTGGTGCCTGTGGTCGCTGAGGACGGTGCCTTCAACGTCACCTGACGCTTACCCTGCTGGGAACCAGCCACAGCAGCTGACGCATCACCGGTGGGAGCGGTTCCGGCTGCCATCGCAGGCGCGCCGATAGCAGCAGCACCCAGCAGTAGCAGCCCGGCCATACCCACAGTTGCGGCCCGTGTCGTTGCACTGGATACAGACCTCTTTGAGGTTTTGGTTGTCGTGGTATCGATGATGTCGTTGTTCATAGCGCCTTCCTTTGCTTCATCGGCTGGGTCCACGCAGAACAACTGAGAACCACACCAACCATCTTGCTGGCGTAATCACCAACTCCTGCGTCCCCGAGAGACGAATCCGATCCATCCCCATGAAGAAAAAACCCATCCATGACTTTGGTATCCCCACAAAAACCCGTCCCAAACCACAAAAAACCCACAAACTCGAAAAACCGGTTCCTACTCAGCACGGCACAGCAAAACCAGGCCGTGGCAGCAGCCATACACCGAGGCCAGCAGTCGGGCGGCACAAAACAACCGCTCCATTTAGTCGGAGCAGCCTAGAAACTCACCGCAAAGGGTGCGTAACGGACTTCGGTACGCCACTAGATCTTGGGGATTACGGACTACTGCGCCACAACCCAGCGTGTCGCGGCGGTGATGTCGTACTAGCGACTTAGACTTCGCTGAATCGGCTTAGATACTGCCTGAGGAGACACCCGTGTCGACAATTGACGCGACTCGCGAACCCGCGGAATCAGGTCGCGTTGCGTCAGAAAAGATCGGCACCAGCCACGATCGCGCTGCCACTGGAATGGACACGGCCGGGACAACAGGTCGTCGGGGGCTTCGTTATATCCCGGGCCTCGACGGAATCAGGGCTATTGCGGTACTGGCGGTGCTGCTCTATCACGCTGATGTGCCCTGGATGCCCGGTGGCTTCCTGGGTGTGGACATGTTCTTCGTCCTTAGCGGCTTCCTGATCACTTCGATTGTGCTGACTGAGCTCGATGGCACTGGCCGGCTCGATTTCAAACGCTTCTACATTCATCGGGCGCGCCGACTGCTGCCGGCGATGTTTGTCGTACTTGCGTTGGCTGCGGTTTTGGCGGCTTTCCTGGCAACTGATGCCGCTGCCACCGTGCGACGAGACATTCTGGGTGCGCTGACTTACACCACTAACTGGGTCTACATCTTCACTGATCAGTCTTACTTTGAGGCCACGGGCCGACCCCCGATGCTGCAACATCTGTGGTCGCTGGCTGTGGAGGAACAGTTCTACCTGATCTGGCCCGCTGTTGCCGTACTCGCCTGGCGGCGCGGTGGTCGCACTCGAGTTCGGAATTGGGCCTTGATCGGCGCATTCGGATCAACCGCGCTCATGCTCGTCATCTCACTCATGAGCGGGTTCCCACAGCCTAATGACGGCAGCAGGGTCTACTTCGGAACCGATACCCACGCCATGGGGCTGCTCATCGGAGCAGCATTAGCCACTATTTGGATGCCCGACCGACTGAAAACCAATCTGGCCGGTGGGGCAAAGACAATCCTCAATGTGGCGGGCTTTGGCGGTCTCGCACTTTTGATGCTGATCATGATGAACACCCACTCCAACGCATCATGGTTGTACTGGGGTGGCTTCCTAATCTTCTCCGGCATCGCAGCGATCGTGATCGCCGCAGCATCACATCCGGCGTCGATTTTGGGAACGGCGTTGGGGACGCAGCCGCTGAAATATATCGGTCAACGCTCTTACGGCCTCTATCTCTTCCATTGGCCGGTCTTTGTGGTTTTACGACCGGAACTAGACGTACCCCTTGAAGGATTCGCGAATCTGGTGCTTCGGTTCGCGATTACTTTCGGGCTAGCTGAGCTGTCGTATCGCTACATTGAAATGCCCATCCGAAGAGGTCAGGTACGAACAGCCTGGCGCAAGTTCAAGAGTCTTTCAGCAGCTGAACAAGAGCCGATCCGGCGTCGCTTCATGATCATTGGCGCTGTGACGATGTTGGTTGCAGCCCTGACGACTGTGCGTCTGGTCACGATAGAAGAGGAAACTCCGGACTATCTGGGTGGAATGACTGAGATATCTGCGCTGGATGCGGCTGCGGAGTCCGAAAAGGTTGATGAAGTAAAGCCCGGCGACCCCACTTTGTCGGATACCGTCACGGCTCCGACGTCCGAGACCGAATTTAAGCGCGGTGTGCTCGCTGTTGGTGAATCGGTGATGCTGGGCGCTCAAGGTGGATTGCGCTCCTCCTTCAAGAAACTGTCTATCGATGCCGGAGTCGGACGTCAGGCTGCCGATATGGTCGCCAGACTCAAGCAACTGGAAGAGGCTGGCGCCTTTAGGGAGACGGTAATACTGCATACCGGTTCCAACGGCTACGTGACCGAGCAACAACTTCGGAGCATGCTCAAAGTGCTATCGGATGTGCCGCGCGTTGTAGTGGTCAATGTCGATGTTCCACGTGAATGGAAAAACCCAAATAACGAATTGATTGAAGAGCTCGTCGCCGAAACACCTAACACCGTGTTAGCTGACTGGCACGCGCGTACCGAAGTTGAATCCGGGTTACACGTTAAAGACGGTGTTCATCTGACCCAGAAAGGCGTCAGAGAATACAGCGACGTGTTGAAGCAGGCGACTGTTGCGCTCACGGAAGCTCAAGAACAGCTGGCGGAGCCCACAAACCCAGTGGAGCAACCCGAAAGTTGAGCCGCTCAGTCGCCCGGATCTCCGTTACTCGCCGATATGACGCAGGAACTCAACCATATTTTCCGACACACTTGCGGGCTGTTCCACCGCGGATAGATGTCCAGCACTGATCACCTGCCGCAGTGCGCCGTTCGGAAGTGCATCAGCCATCGCGGTCTGTTCTTGATACGGGCTGAGTACCGTGTCTTCATCGCCATAGATGACTGCGGCGGGCCTCATGAAATTGGCGAGGTCTGCCAGCGAATCAGGTCGAGCAGCCATCGCACGCTGATACCAGGCGACGGTTTCTGGCGCTGCAGTCCGAATCCAGCGTTCGGTTTGGGCCACGACATCAGGACGACTTGACCGGCTAGTTTCACCGAGAAGTCCGGGCAGCATGGCCGGTACCAAGAAGTCCGTACTCCTTTCCGCCACCACTCGCTCCGCTACCGCCAGCCTGTTCTGTAACGCGGCTTCTGGATCAGTCGTTCCTTTGGTATCGATCAGCATTAAGGAATCCAAACGGTCCGGAACCATCCGGAGTAAGGCCATTGAGATGTAACCGCCAAGCGAAAGACCACCGAGATGAAAACGTTCGACATCAAGGTCATCCATTAACCCGATTAAAGCCTCGGCGACCAGATCCAGTCCTGGGTCTGCCGTCAGTAGCGGAGACTCCCCAAAACCGGGAAGATCCGGCACGATGACCCGGAAGCCTTCTTTGCTCAGCCGAAAAACCTGTTGCTCCCACATCGAACCGTCACAAGGGAACGCGTGCAGAAGCAAAACCACAGGACCCTGGCCCTGATCCTTGATCGAAATCACGGCATTACCGATAAGCCGCCGTCAATAATCAAGGTTTGTCCGGTCATGAACGATGACTGATCGCTTACAAGGAAGAGTGCCGCATCTGCGACTTCTTCCGAGGTTCCCCAGCGACGCATCGGAACTCGACTCAGAACTGCTTCCTCAGTTGATTCCTCTTCACGCAGAAACTCAGTTAAATCCGTTTCAACCCAACCAGGTAGAAGCGCATTGACTCTGATGTTGTTCGATGCACATTCCAGCGCCAGACTTTGGGTCAGTGAAACCACTGCTGCTTTCGCTGCACCGTAGTGAGCCATGAGCGGACTGCCGCGTAGTCCCGCGATACTGGCCAAGTTAACTATGGCACCCGACTGGTCTTGCAACATCGCCGGCAGTACAACCTGGCAGGCATGTACAACCGAATCCACATTGAGCTGCATCGTTTTTTGCCAGCCGGAAAATCTGGTCGCAACCACTGGCATCGAAAACGAGTTACCGCCAGCGTTATTGATGAGAATGTCTGCGCCACCCAACTCTGAAACTGCAGCGTCTAACGCACCCCGAAATGCTTCGGATTCGGTTACATCGGCGGTCTGCGTAACGCAACGACCACCATTTGCTTGGATGTCATCTGCCAACTCGGCTAGTTGCTCGCCATTGCGGGCGAGTACTGCAACGTCAGCGCCTTCGGTTGCTAACCGCATCGCTATTGCTCGACCAATACCGCGGGATGCTCCAGTAACGATTGCTCGACGACCCGTCAGGGTGCTCATAAGTCGCTCCACCTCTCCATGGGCCCGTCCCACTCATTAGGTAGTGGCGACGCGGCCGGTGTCACTACAGTAGCGATCTCGCCTAGGACCTTTTGGACATGACGCTCACCAATCCACAAATGACCCGCATCATCTGCGGCTACCAGCTGCGCCTGTGGCACCGCGGCGAATCTGGCGGCTGCCGCCTCAGGACGTAGATAGTCATCGTGCTCTGGAACCATGACAATGAGCCGTCGACCTGAAGCCGCCCAACGCGCGAGATCCGATTCATCGGTAAACCTCAGCGGTGGGGATAGCAGGAAAGCACCCTCAACTGGATCACGATCACCAAACCGCAGCACCACATCGGTACCGAAGGACCAACCCACTAACCAGGGCTGCGGTAGTTCCCGACGCTGTGTCCACGCCAGCACCGCACCTAAATCAAGTCCTTCACCGCGACATTCGTCAAAGGCACCCTCGCTCGCATTCGCTCCTGCTCCGGCACCTCGCATGTTGAACCGGACGACGGCGAGACCAGTAAGCGCTGGTAACCGCCACGAGATCTTTCGATACAGGTGCGACTCCATCGAGCCGCCCTCGGTCGTGAGCGGGTGGACGCAGATGAGAGTTGCCACCGGTTCACACCAGTCCGGTAGTGCAAGTTCACCGTGCAGCGTAAGCCCATCGGCCGTGGTGACGTGAAAACGTTCGCGCAATGCTGGGAGAACGCTATTCGCACCGATACGCGTCATCTATTCTCTCCCCGTCGCCAACAGCGAGTGTGCCAGTGACGCCGCTGGTTCACACCATCACTCTCGTCAGCGGGCCACACCACGACATGCGGTTCCCCCGGCTTAATCGGATCGAGACACCAAGGACAGGTATACGGTTTCGTGGCATTCTGACCAGGGATCGGGCGGACAAAGAACTCTTGCCCATCCCTCATTTCTCGTTGCTGCGGCCCCGATACGCCACCCAAAGGGCGATGCATCGGTGGTTTGCGCTTCCGACCGGCCATATGGCGCATCAAAGCATCTAGGCTACGCATGTGCCAACTGCTACAGAAGACTTGCGTGCCCTTATCGCCAGTCGACACGGACTACTGGTTGTCGATAGTCGCGATGAATCGGGGTTAGTCACCGCCGCTAGCGAGGCGGCGAAACTCTGCAACGCGCAAGTTTGGATCTGGACTCCGGCAGACGGATTACGCGCCGTGGGCCAGGATCCACAGACCGGGACGAAAGACCCCGCCCAGGCTCTCGGATTCCTCAGCGATATCCGACATAGGGTTGTCGTGCTACTCCTCGATGGACAACCCATACTGGACGATCCAGTGGCGGCTCGAATGCTCAAAGAGTTTGCCGACCAGAACACAACCGGTTCCACCGCAATCATCACCGGGGTCGGGTCTCAGGTTCCCGATTTACTGTTGGGAACCGGAATCCGTTGGGAGTTATCTCCACCCGATCGCGAGCATATGACCGCGCTGGTGGAACGGATCATTACCACCTTGCCCCGCAGCGGTTGGCAGGTCAGCGTTACCAATCTCGAACCGTTGGTAGAAGCAGTTATGGGGTTGACGTCCGCTGAGGCTGAACGCGTAATCCTGAAACAGGCCGCAATCGACGGTCGATTAGGACCGGAAGATGCCGCAGCCGCTACCCGCGCCCGGGCCGAACTCTTATCTGACGGTCCGCTGGATCTGATAGATGCCGATGTGGATTTCACCGATGTTGCAGGTCTACAGGAGCTGAAGGAGTGGCTTCGGATACGTGGCCAAGGTTTCGCACCAGAAGCCCGCGATTTTGGATTGGAACCACCCAGAGGTGTGCTTTTGGTGGGAGTACCGGGGTGTGGCAAATCGTTGATCGCTCGCGCCATCGCCGGCAGTTGGGGTATGACGTTAGCGGGATTAGACGCATCACGACTCCACGGATCTTATGTGGGGCAGTCAGAGAAGCAACTGCGCGAAGCTTTGTTGGCTGCGGAGGCAATGGCCCCCGTTGTGTTATGGATCGATGAAATCGAAAAGGCATTCGCCGGCGCTGGTGACGGTGACAGTGGCGCGGCTCGACGTGTGCTCGGCGTTTTATTGCGTTGGCTGCAGGAACGTCCAGATGGAGTATTCGTCGTCGCCACCAGTAACGATGTGACCTCCTTACCGCCGGAAATGGCTCGTCGCGGTCGATTCGATGAGTTGTTTTTTGTCGATCTCCCGGACGCACTCGAGCGCGGCATGATCATTGACTACCACCTGAGCAGCCGCGATCGGGATCCACAAAACTTTGATACCGACGCCCTGTGCCGAGTAACCGACGGATTCTCCGGATCCGAAATCGAATCGATGATCACAGCAGCGCTCTATACCGCTTTCGCGGACAACTCCGCGTTGACCACCGATCATCTCCTCAACGAGGCGCGCAGTACGATTCCGTTGTCGGCCACAAGGGCTGAGGACATCGCTGCGTTGCGGAATTGGTCGATAGGCCGAACTCGACCCGCAGGCGGCCATCCACCACCCACCGCGAACGGATAGACACAGATGACTGAAGGACAGCCCCGAACTTCAGACTCCGACCAGGTAGTGCTGTATACCGACGGCGCCTGCAAAGGTAACCCTGGTCGGGGTGGCTGGGGTGTGCTCCTGGAATGGGGTGATCACACCAAGGAACTATGCGGCGGTGAAGCCGACACCACAAACAACCGAATGGAAATAACTGCCGTCATAGAAGGACTACAGGCCCTGAGCCGTCCCTGCCGAGTACGAGTCGTGACCGACTCGGTTTACGTTCGTGATGGCATAACCAAGTGGATTGAGGGTTGGAAACGAAATGGCTGGCGTACCTCAGCGAAAAAACCAGTCAAGAACCGTGATTTGTGGGAAACCTTAGATGCGGCACTCACGCCACACGATGTTCAGTGGGAATGGGTGAAAGGTCACGCCGGACATCCCGGTAATGAGCGGGCAGATGAACTCGCTAACGCTGGCGTCCCCGAATAGCGACGGTTCTGGTCAAACCGTCACCTTGGTCAGCGCGCGTAGTCGTAGAAACCTCGACCCGTCTTGCGGCCCAGGAATCCAGCACTGACAACGTCGCTCAGTGACTTAGCTGGCGCGAATCCAGGATCGTTGAACTCTGCGATCAAGACTTCTTGGATCGCCAGCGAGACATCGTTGCCGACCACATCTAGTAGCGCGAACGGACCCATCGGGAACCCGGTTGCGGCCTTGATCGCAGTGTCAATCTCTTCCTTGCTCGCGTAGTGAGCGTCCATGAGTCGCACAGCATCGTTGAGATACGGGAACAGCAACGCATTCACGATGAATCCGCCCCGGTCGCCGCACTCAACAGCAACCTTCTTCGTACTGGCGCAGATATCGCGCGCTGTAGCGATCACATCGTCGGCGGTTTCTACCGTCGAAACGATCTCGACCAACTTCATGATTGGTGCTGGATTGAAGAAATGCAGACCGACCACATCCTGCGGACGCTCTGTAACGGCTGCCATCTCGATCACTGGCAAGCTGGAAGTTGTGGTGGCCAGAACTGCCCCTGGCTTACACACCCGATCCAGATTGCGGAACAACTCAGTCTTAATGTTCAGGTCCTCGACAACCGCTTCAAGAGCTAAGTCCACCTGATCGAGGGCCGAGACATCGGTAGCCCCAATGACTCTGCCGAGTACTGCATCCCGATCTTCTTCAGTCAGACGACCCTTGGACACCTGCTTATCCAGGGACTTCGTTAAAGCACCTAAAACTCGGGATACCTTCTCGTCACTACGTGCCACGAACGTGACCTCGTAACCGGACTTTGCGAAGACCTCGATGATCCCGGTAGCCATAGTTCCGGAACCAACGACTCCGACTCGTTCGATTACTCGTGGTTTAACGGAAGTATTGGCGTCTGCTGACTCGTCAGCAACGATTTCACTGGAGCCTGCGGCCGCATAACTGTAGAAGCCACGACCAGACCGCTGACCTAGATGTCCAGCGGCCACCAACTGCTTCAGCATCGGCGCAGGTGCGTGCACCCGCTCGCCCGTCTCGGCATAAAGCGCCGTAAGAACGTCATGGAAGCGATCAAGTCCGATCGCGTCAATCGCCGCGATGGGACCCACTGGATAGCCACAACCGAATCGCATAGCAGCATCCACGTCGGCCGCTGTCGCGTATCCGGACTCCACCATATTCACAGCATGATTCAGGTACCCGTATAGCAACCGGCTCGTGATGAGTCCCGGTCGATCAGCCACCTGTGCAACCGTCCGTCCGGTAGCTTCTGCAAAAGCCGCCACGGCAGCTACCGCAGCCTCACCCGCTAGCGGAGAAACCACAATTTCGGCCAATGTACGATCCGCGGCGGGAAGCGAGAGATGTAATCCGACCAGTCGGGCCGGAGCACCAGCGGCGAGACCCAGGTCGGTCACTCGAAGCGCTGTGGTGGTGCTAACGAGGACTGCATCTTCTGGTGCTGACTTAACCAGCTCCGTAAGTGCATCCTGCTTTGCCCCGAAACGTTCTGCTACTGCCTCGACGACCAAATCGCAGCCAGCCAAAGCCGGTAGTTCGCTCACCGATTCAGCACTTACAACATCAATCCCAGCTGCTTGCGCTAGCTCACGAATCGCTGATCCAGCATCACTGTCTCCAACGACTGCGATTTTGCTTACTGCTGACATGGATGACTCCGTTTCAGTTACCGCCCCAAGGACGTTATGCGCGGGAATAGCAAGTCCCAAAAACTCAACGCCCTATTTTGACAGATGCCGATGACCCCGAAATCACCGGCGTGGCAGGACAAGGTGAGAGCGAGCCGTCAGCTGAGGAGCGACCCATCGCGACGCCCGATTGAGCGTTACTCAGCGCGAGATGCGCGAAGTTCATGACCGGCACTAGTCAGACATTTTCCAGACGGTAGATCGAACTTCCAACCGTGGAGTAGGCACTGCAGTGTGTTGCCCTCGATCTCACCAAAGCGGGAAAGATCGGCCTTGAGGTGAGGACAGCGGCGTTGCACGATCCAACCGTCTAGCTCAATATCCTCGGCATCCGGCTGCTGCTCGGCATACCAGCCTTCGACATAGTTGACCCGCTCATCGGTGAGGCACTTAAAGAAGGTGTAGACGAATTCGTTGTACTGACCGATCCGCTTGGCTTCGAACCGGGCAGAAAGAAACAGATGGTTGACCCAGTCTTCCTCTTCGGTGTGCAGTAAGGACTCGATGAGACGCCGCTGTAAGCGGAACCGGTATCGCGGTTTGTCGTCCGGTTCCGGCCGACGAACTTTGCGAGAGCTGAAATCGAAAACTACTTCCTCAATGATGGGCGGATCTTCTCCCGCCTCCGGTACCGGATCGGTGAGCTCGAAAAGTACGGGACCGCCGATGCCGTGAGCGATTTGTTCGGCTTGTTCCATGATGGGCTCAAACCGCTGCTGCATGATTGAAAGGACATCAATTTCCGGGTGCGACCACGATTCACGCTCTGCCGCTATGACCGGCCGCTGTCGCTCCCGATATTCCTCTAGATATTTGCGCTTATTTTCCGTAGCGAAAAATTCGCGAACATCAGCAACGGGATGTTCCACATCGAGAGAAGTCTCAGTCAGTTCGGCAGTGGAGCCGGGCAGCAAAATGATGCCGTTGTCGTGGCCCTGATCCGTCATGAAGTCAGTAAAAACCTGCTGATCCGGGAAGATATTTCCTTCATCTTCGAAGATGTCATTAAGCTCCCACAGTTCGTCATCTAGAAAACAGGGTGGACCGGCTATCGGGAATACCCATTTGGCCTTGAGATCCTCCACATAGCGCAGCGATCGATCGAGTTGCCGTTCACGTTTTTGCTTGCCGAAAGTTCGTTTGGCAGCCTCTGGGAGGTCGTAAACCATGGGATACCAAATCGCTCCCGAAAACTGGAGGAAGTGCGCATCGACTGGTCCCAACTCGGCAAATAGCGCCAACTCGGAAGGCCGTGCGTCATTTTGATTCAGTACCCGCAAGCCGTTGTCTTCAATCCAGATCGATGAGTCACCCAACGGTCCATCTGTGGGCGCGGTCAGGGCCTGGATCATCATCTTCACGCCACCGCCGAAGTCAACGACTTCCTCATTAGGCATACGTTGCAAATTGGAGAAACCCAATGCGTGAAGTTCATCTTCCATTGAACTCGTGGGAAAGTCCGGGAATAGAACGGTTGTATCTTTCCGGATATTTTCCGCCAGATTTTTCGCGTCGAAGTGATCTCGATGTAAATGAGACACGTAGAGGAAATCGCACTGCCCTAGTCGTTCCCAGTCCAATCCGGAGTTGTCTGGGAAGGGAAACCAGGACGCAAAATATGCCGGATTGACCCAGGGGTCGCAGAGCACGCTTCCGATAGATGTTTCGATAAACAAACTCGCGTGACCAGTTCCGGTTATCCGCACTAGGCCCTCCCGTTCCGATATCGACCCTTTCCAAAATACCTCAGAGCCAGAACTACGCCCGTTGCGGAATACCGCTGCTACCCGATTTGAGATTACGGGCCGTAAGTTAGTGCAGGTTTAGGGGACATTCGCTTACGGTGTAATCACTAGGCGCAACCCAGGAGTGATATGCCCACTACCGAACAGACCTTCGTTAGCCTTTCTCCGGCGGATGACGCAACCATCGCGACCTATCCGCTCATGTCGGCAACTCAGGTGACAGAGATCGTGGATCAGGCTCGCATCGCCGCTAGTTGGTGGTCTGATCTTTCGCCCCGTGAACGTCGCAGCCGACTGCTGCAATACACCTCATTAGTGATTAACCGCGCCGATGAATTGGCCGAACTAGTTCACGCCGAAAACGGTAAACCGCTTGAAGATGCGTACTTGGAAATCGTTCTGACCACGTCTCATATGGAGTGGGCCGCGAAGAACGCCGATAAGGCCATGCGACGGCGGTCCGTGCGGCCAAGCCTGCTGACCTTGAATCAGGCATCCGCAGTGGAGTACCAGCCAGTTGGAGTCGTTGGGATCATTGGTCCCTGGAATTATCCGGTATTCACCCCGATGGGTTCCATCATCTACGCGCTGGCTACTGGTAACGCAGTTGTATATAAACCGTCGGAGTACACAACCGCGGTCGGTGAGTGGCTTATAAACGTATTCGCGGAGGTCGTCCCGGAGCAGCCCGTCGCGCAATTAGTCACCGGCAGAGCTGATACCGGTGCCGCACTATGTCGTGCGGGCGTGGACAAGATCTCATTTACCGGATCCACCGCTACCGGCAAAAAAGTGATGGCTACGTGTGCTGAATCCTTAACCCCGGTTGTCATGGAGTGTGGCGGCAAAGATGCTGTGCTGGTCGATCGAGATGCGGATCTGAAGAAGGCAGCTGACTTAGTTGCGTTCGGCGCTTTTTCAAACGCTGGACAAACCTGCGCCGGTGTGGAATTGGTCTACGCTCATCAGGACATCTACGACGACTTCCTCCGGCTCTTGGTTGAACGAACGGTTCCGGTTCAGCCTGGCACCGCATCCGACGCGGCTT
>JAOZTQ010000213.1 GCA_029939085.1 Candidatus Nanopelagicales bacterium | reverse complement strand
GGCGCGAACGGATGGAGGTTGGCGAAGCCAGGCCAAGACACTGGCTCCATCGCCGTCGCGGAATTCAACTTCATGGTGCACGAGCCGAGTGGAATCATCGTTCGGTCGAGTGCCATGTCCCGATCCGATAGTCGCCGCAAGTAGCGCAGCATTTCGGTTTCGGATCGGTTGGTATGGAAAACCGGGTGCGTCAGATACTCGCTAGTTCGCCGAAGCTCTGCGGGTATCGCCGCGTTCGACGTACCGTCTTGTTGCGCCTCTGCCTCTGATAAGGAGCGACCGAAATCGGGCACCGCAGTTGCCACGCCCTGCCAAACCTTCAGGATGTGCTCGCTTGTGGTGAGTTCATCGCAGCTCGCAGCCACTGTGTCTCGATCCATTTGACGCAAGCTCACACCAAGGATTTCGCATTCACGGACTATCGCTTCAGCACGACCAGGAACGCGGAATGAAACCGTGTCGAAGAAGTGGTCCGCCACTAAGTCGATACCACCACTTCGTAGACCCTCAGCCAATGCTTGAGCATGCGAATGGACTTGTTGGGCGATGTCGCGCAGTCCTTCGGGTCCGTGATAGACCGCATACGAACTGGCCATGACCGCAAGCAACACCTGAGCCGTGCAGATATTGCTTGTTGCACGCTCTCGTCGAATGTGCTGTTCCCGCGTTTGCAGCGCCAGTCGTAGTGCTTGTCGGCCCTGAGCGTCCTTGCTGACGCCGACTAATCGGCCAGGAATGTGTCGTTCGAGGCCGTCGCGCACACTCATGAAGCCAGCGTGTGGGCCACCCATACCCATGGGGACGCCAAATCTTTGAGCGGAGCCGATGACTATATCTGCACCAAACTCACCCGGCGGTTTCAGCAGAGTCAGTGAAAGTAAGTCGGAGGCAACGACCACAGTTATGCTCTGCTCTTTCGCTACCGCTATCTCCGCTCGGAAATCTCGAACAGCACCAGAACTGCCGGGATACGAAAGCAGCACACCAAAGGCGCCCTCGGGGAAACCCTCCGCTGCAATATCTCGAACGTCGATCTCGATGCCGATGGGCTCAGCACGTGTGCGAAGCACGGCCAATGTGTGTGGATGAGTGTCGATATCCACGACAAATCGACGTTTATCAGATCGCGTGGAACGAAGTGCCAGAGTCATAGCCTCGGCAGCGGCTGTGGGCTCATCTAGAAGCGAGGCTTGGGATGTGGGCAGTCCGGTGAGATCCGCCACCATAGTCTGAAAGTTCAGCAACGCCTCGAGCCGACCCTGCGAAATCTCAGGCTGATAAGGCGTGTAGGCGGTGTACCAAGCAGGATTTTCCAAAACTCGCCGTCTAATGACCGCGGGAGTTTCAGTTGCGTGATAGCCCATACCGAGCATCGATACAGTCACGTTGTTTCGCCCAGCCAGCATGCGGAGTTCTTCGAGAACTTCGGATTCAGAACATGCTGTGGGCAGTCGGAGTTGATCGTCGGCTATTCCAGCAGGAAGTACGGCGGCCAATAACTCGTCGAGCGATGCGAAACCCAGATCCGCCAGCATGGCGGTGTTATCTGCATCCCGGGGGCCGATGTGACGACTGGGAAAACCCTTGTTAGTTCCTCCGGGCCTGTTCATTGCGGTCCCCTTCTACAGGTCTATCCAGTTCGTTGGGACCTACGGGCTGCCAGTTCGTCCACAGACCCCTCTGGCATAACAGTATCGCCCGAGGGTGACTCTCCCGGCATTTCGGACAGTGAACCCTCTACCTCAGTCCACACTCTGCCGACAGCAATACCGAACACCGCCTGTCCCCCGCGAACAATATCAATGACTTCGTCTTCGCTTCGACATTCGTACACCGACGCACCATCACTCATCAAAGTGATCTGGGTCAGATCGTTGTCACCACGTTCGCTGAGGTATTGGACCGCTGAACGAACGTTCGGCAGCGAAACCCCAGCATCCAAGAGGCGCTTAACTATTCTCAAGACCAAAATGTCCCGGAATGAATACAGCCGCTGGGATCCAGAACCTGAAGCACCACGGATTGACGGTTCCACGAGATTAGTGCGGGCCCAGTAGTCGAGTTGCCGATAGGAGATTCCGGCAGCCTTACTGGCTACCGGACCTCGGTAACCGAGGTCGTCCGGAATAGACCGCATCTCACTTGAGTCAAAAAGAGCACCCTGCTCGGCGTCGGAAGCGCTATTGGCAGACCCTTGACTCATTTGTCCTCCTCGCGCTGCACCCGAAACCCTGACCGTCTAACTCCCAAGTAGCGCCACCTTTGGTGGACCTTCACAGGTGTTCAGGCAACAGTCTTAAGATGTGTCGGATTTTTCAAGCCTACTTGTGGACGCTAGAGCACCCAAGCCGACGGGTCAACGACATCTGTCTGGACACGCCGCACTTCCCTACGAGTCCGTACTGAAATCGTCTGGCGAGACATCGTCGAGAAACTCTCGAAAGCGCTCCATTTCCTGCTCGTCCGGCTGTTCTGCGGACTCCTCCTCGATCTCAACTGAAGCCTCGGCCAAAACCTCATCAGCACCGACGATGTCAGCCCCGGTACGCAGTGCCAGTGCTATTGCGTCAGAAGGTCGACATCCCATTTCTTTTCCAGAGTCGAAAACCAACGTGGCGTAGAAGACGCCGTCCGTTAGATCAGTAATGCGCACCTGTGCCAAGCCATCGTCAAGGATCCCCAACATGTCCTTGATCAAATCGTGCGTCATAGGTCGCGGCGGTGTGACTCCCTCGAGTGCGAAAGCGATGGCGGTGGCTTCTACCGTCCCCACCCAGATTGGGAGATAGCGATTACTGCCGGCCTGTTGGAGGAGCACGACCGGCTGATTGGACGGCATCTCGAGCCGAACACCGATGACATCAAGCGGTTGCACGTCTCTACTTTAGCCACACAACTGCTACTCGGCTCAGAACCACGTGAGGTGCTAGCGACGAGTCGGCCCCTGGCGGTCGAGTTCGGACACGACCAGCCACCGATGAGCCTCGCTGAAAGCTCGCATTAGTTCCGAAATCGCTAGATCTCGTTCATCGGCTCGGAGATGCTGCACTGAGGTTCCGATAAGACTGGCGTCTCGTGAAGCGCTGTTTTTGATTTGTCGCAGGTGGCGTTGATCGATTCCCGACGCACGCAAGGTTGCGAAGGCACGGCATAGCAAAACCTGGGCCCCCGAGAAGCGCTGAGCTGCATCGGGTTCCAGCACGCCAAACTTGACCAATTCCTTGACTGTGTCCAGGGAAAGCCCGCCCTGTCGGCCAAGCTCCCGCATCGTGAATCGCGAACCGGGGTCTATATCGGCCGGCGCTTCGAGTTCATCGACGATATCGCTCGACGACGAAGTCTCAACCTCATCTTGAGGTCCAGGTTCAATCGGTTCATCCTCTGGGAACAGTGTGGCTTCCAGCTCACCTGCTTCGAGACGATCTTT
>JAOZTQ010000212.1 GCA_029939085.1 Candidatus Nanopelagicales bacterium | reverse complement strand
CATATGACACACGATCTCAATCGGCTGCCAGGCAGCCAAGCTCCCCTAGATATAAGTCGAGTAGTTGACGCAGAGCAGAGCTACAGCGGTCGGCGTCCGCTTGGTGAACGGATGCGTAATGCCCTCAGCAGTCGCAGTAATGAGGTGAACTGGTTCTGGTGTGATCCACCAGACCGCGCCTACGCGGTAGCAGCCCCGAGACGAGGTGGAATCGACCTTGAACTTGTTGCAGACCCCGCAAATCTCACTGCCGGAACCGAGTTACTTGACGCAATTTGCGATCGCATGCCAACCGGCAGACTTTGGACGCACGGGGATAAATCTTGCGGTCGAGACGCAGCTGAAGCAATAGGTCTGGAACAAGAGCGAGAACTTTGGTTAATGTCAAAGGATCTGACAGACCCCATCACAGTTCCACAACTTCCTGAGGGCTTTCGATTGAGATTGTTCCGACCGGGTAGTGACGATATCTCCTGGCTCGAACTCAACCGACAAGCCTTTGAGGCCTTACCCGATCAAGGATCGTGGACCGCGGCTGATTTGCAGACGAGGTTGGCTGCTGATTGGTACGACCCAAACGGATTCTTGGTGGCAGAGCATGACGGTCATCTCATCGGCTTCCACTGGACGAAGCTGGAGAATCTGGTGCTAGCGAGCAGCGATGAAACGGGCGAAGTCTTTCTGATAGCAGTGGCCGAGGAATATCGGGGAACGAGTGTCGCAGCGGCGCTACTGATGGCCGGATTGCAACACCTGCAGCGGCAGGGCGCCCGTAATGCGCATCTCTTCGTCGATGTTGAAAACTCACGCGCCGCCAAGTTCTACGCCAACGCGGGCTTTAAACACCGGGACAGTGACCGCTGCTTTAGCTGGAAACGATGATTATTCATCGGGAACCGACTGCCTTACTGTGGCAATATCTCGGGTATGACTGCTTCAACCGACATCGTCGAAGACGAGACGTTGGAATCCGAAACCATCGAACTTCCAGACGATCGATTCCTGGATCGAGAACTTTCCTGGCTTGAGTTCAACGATCGGGTGCTGCAACTCGCTGAAGACGACCGGCTACCACTGTTAGAGCGGGCGAAATTTCTAGCTATCTTCGCAAGCAATCTTGATGAGTTCTTTATGGTCCGCGTTGCAGGACTAAAGCGTCGCATCGCTACCGGAATAGCAGTTCGAGCCGCCAGCGGGCTGTTGCCTAACGAAGTCCTGGAAGCAATCTGGCAACGGTCGCGCGGTCAAATGGAGCGCCAAGCAGAGTGCTTTCGAAATGTCGTGATTCCTGAGCTCGCCCGCAACGAAATCGAGTTGCTGCAGTGGGAGGATCTCACCGAGCCTGAGCGCGCTGAAATGCACGATTTCTTCAGCACTCGGGTTTTCCCGGTGCTGACGCCACTGGCAGTCGACCCGTCCCATCCCTTCCCCTACATTTCGGGTCTTTCGCTGAACTTGGCGGTTGTAGTGCGAAACCCAGACACCGGGAATGAACTCTTCGCGCGAGTCAAAGTTCCGCCGCTACTGCCGCGCCTGGTTTCGGTAGCACCGCAACGTTTCATACCGCTTGAATCGGTTATGGCAAAGCATCTCGACCAGCTCTTCCCGGGTATGGAGGTTTTGCAGCATCACACCTTCCGAGTCACTCGAAATGAGGATCTCGAAGTAGAAGAGGATGATGCTGAGAACCTGCTCAAAGCGTTGGAACGCGAACTCATGCGCCGCAGATTTGGGCCACCTGTGCGTCTAGAGGTTGAAGAGTCCATCGATCCACATGTACTCGAACTACTGGTGAGTGAGTTAGGCATAAGTGAGGAAGAGGTGGTCACACTTCCAGGTCCGCTTGATCTGACGTGCTTGTGGCGTTTGGTGGGCCTGGACCGCGGCGACCTGAAGGAGGCGCCGTTTGTTCCGAAGACGAGTAAGGAACTGACCCAGGTAGAGTCAGCCGCGCCGCCGGACGTACTGGACGCCATGCGGGAAAAGGAAGTATTACTCCACCACCCCTACGACTCATTCTCTACTTCCGTATTGCGTTTTCTCGAGCAAGCAGCTGCTGATCCCAAGGTGCTAGCGATTAAGCAAACTTTGTACCGGACCAGCGGAGATTCGCCCATCATCGACGCACTTGTGGACGCGGCAGAAGCCGGAAAGCAAGTTCTCGCACTAGTGGAAATCAAGGCAAGGTTCGACGAGCAGGCCAATATCAAATGGGGCAGAAAACTCGAACGTGCTGGTGTACACGTCGTCTACGGTCTCGTGGGCCTGAAGACTCACTGTAAGTTGAGCATGGTTGTTAGAGATGATGGCGACACCCTTCGTCGCTACTGCCACCTGGGGACCGGCAACTACCATCCTAAAACTGCGCGACTCTATGAAGATTTCGGCCTACTCACGACCGACCCCGTCGTAGGTGAGGACATTAGCCGACTCTTCAACGTTCTCTCGGGCTACTCGATGAACACGACCTACGATCGACTTCTTGTGGCGCCACGTTCAATTCGACGAGGGCTACTGGACCGGATAGAGCGAGAAGTTGAACATCAACAGCAGGGCAGACCTGCTCGGATTCGATTCAAATGCAATTCCATCGTTGATGAGCGAATCATCGATGCGCTTTATCGCGCGGCCGAAGAAGGCGTTCCAGTCGATATCTGGGTCAGGGGTATTTGTGCTGCTCGCCCAGAGGTTCCGGATGCCGGTGGGCACTTCCGAGTGCGAAGTATTTTGGGTAAGTTCCTAGAACATTCGCGGGCATATGAGTTCCTCAACGGTGGTGACACCGAGACATGGATCGGATCCGCCGATCTGATGCACCGGAATCTTGATCGACGAGTCGAAACGCTGGTACAGCTGACGACCGAGGAACACATCAAGGAAGTCAGCAATCTTTTCGATCTGGCCATGGACTCTGGAACCTCAGCATGGGATCTCAATCCTGATGGCTCCTGGACTCGCAGCAGTCGCGACGCAGCTGGCAATCCACTAGTGGATTTGCAGGACTATCTGATTCAATCGAAGAGCACCAAAAAGCGAAGCAAATAACGTCGCACCTGGAGCCTGATATCACGATGGATGGACCCACGACATATCGCGAAATCGAACGCAAGTTTCGCGTTCATGCCATGTTCAAGATGCCGGACCTCAGCGACATCCCCGCGATAGCTAGCGTGTCTCAGGAGCCAACTCGCAATATGACGGCCGTGTACTACGACACCGCCGACCTACGACTATTCCGCTGGAAAATAACACTCCGTCGCCGTGAGGGAGGGCCAGATGAGGGTTGGCATCTGAAGTTACCCGTTGATACAAGAGACGATGGAGCACGGGACGAACTGCAGCTTCCGCTGTCCGCGGGAGAACCAGGTCAGGTTCCGGAACAGTTAATCGATCTGCTGACCGCCCTCGTTCGCGAACAACCACTCATGCCGGTGGC
>JAOZTQ010000211.1 GCA_029939085.1 Candidatus Nanopelagicales bacterium | reverse complement strand
TTAGATCCCGGTTGTCGGAGATTGCGGAAATGGCATTTTGAGTGAGGGATTCAATATTTATATAGGCCAGGACCTCATCGGCTACCCGATTCCCGATCGCTTCTTGGATCGCCGGATCCTGAGCCAGCGGAGCGACGGTGGATACGAATCGCTCGGTATCGGTCACCTCACCACGCGCCCAGACAGCCACGATGGACAGTGGCGCCAATACAACTGCAACCACAATGCAGACTGCCGACCAGAACGAACGCCACTTACTGTTCGAGTTGCTTATTGGCTGCGTGGGCTGCGTGCCCTTAAGCTGAGCCAACTCAGCTTCGAGTTGGCGGACGCGCTCTGCCTCGTTGGCAGAGTCCCCTTGCTGACTCATGAGGTGACCTCTCGTGTCGGGTTTTGGGCTGCCAGGGCAGTCTAGCGACAGGTGGCCGCTAGCGCGTTGAAAAATCCTCTGATCGCCGATCTATCAAGATTCTGGCGCGACTTTTTCCGATCGGCTTCGACTACGCGTTAACCACCAAATTTGCACAAGACCGTAGATGAAGGTGATTGAACCCAAGATCACTAGACCCAGCCGGACCCCAACGAGGTCGAATAAGACGCTCACCAATATAGCTCCGACAACCGTGGCAAGGGCTACTGCCGCAAAGAAAATGCCAAGGATGGATCCACTAATCTTGCGGGGTAGATCGAGGGTCAGACTCTCTTGCGCCCCCAACCACATCGCCTCGCCAAAAGCACCTAACAGCAGCAGCACAATGATGTCGGTCCACAGCCATTGGCTTACTCCAAGTAGGACGATGGTGGGTCCGGCACCCATCAAGGCCGCATACAGCAAACTGGTTTTACTCCCACCCTCGTTGATGTACCGCTTGATTAACGGATTAACCGCGATGCCCCCAACAGCGATCGCTGCGTAAAGAACGCCTAGGAAATGCGCGGTATCAACAGAGTCCTTCGCGACATTGGCCAGTAGCTGGTGCACCGAACCCGAGGCAACGTAGAACATCACCGCCGCAATAAAGACGACTCTCACGAACGGGAACGACCAGGCATCACCTAATCGTTCTCGATAACTCTCCGACTCATCCGATTCTTCAGGAGACTCCGATTTTGTCGCGGTATCCGGTTCCACCGAAGCGCGCAGCGGCGTCACCTGCATGATGACGGCCAGCGCCAAGTAGCTCAATCCGTTGAGCAGAAATGCCCAGCCCACTCCAACTGAGCCGCCGATGAGTGGTCCGACGGTTCGAGCGATGTTGTAGGTGACTGCACCATTGGCCAAGATGCTCGCCCGAAGTTCTTTCGGAACGCTCATCGGGAGGATCTCGGTCATGATTGGTGATGCAAGTGAGCGCGGAATCGCGCCGAGGAAGACCAGCAGATACATCAACGGGACTGAAAGCTCACCGGTGACGTACAGCAGAGAAATCATGAGCGGCGCTGAAGCAGCGAGCAACGACAACCACTTCTGCAGCGTCACCGGCGAATACCGATCAGCCAGGCTGCCGCCGATGGGATTCAGCACTACTGACGGCAGCATCGAGAACACGACGAGAAATCCCACCGAAGTCGCTTGATCAGTCTCTTGCAGCACATACCAAGATGCAGCTGTGGTCTGCATCCACCCGCCGGCTCCGGAAATCGCCCTTCCCGCAAGCATCCGCCGCGCGGCGGGGTAGTCCAGCGTCGAGGTTGCCATGGAAGCAGGGTAGAGGAGTTGCGGTAACCGTTCGCTATCTGTCTCGACAACATCCGTTGACCTGTAGGCTCAGGTGGTGTCATTCAAGCTGAACCCCACTACCCCGATCTACGTTGCCGGGCACCGCGGTTTGGTTGGGTCCGCGGTATGGCGGCAACTCGAGGCTGAGGGATGCCAAAACTTGATTGGTTGGGCCTCCGCAGAGGTCGATCTACGTGATCGTGACGCTACCTTCGATGCCGTTGTAACCGGCAAACCCGAAGTGGTTGTCGTAGCGGCGGCCAAAGTTGGTGGAATCATGGCGAACGATACCTATCCGGTGGACTTCCTCAATGACAATCTGCGGATTCAAACCAACCTGTTCGAAGCAGCCCATGCTGCGAAAGTGCCGAGACTGATTTTTCTGGGTTCTTCCTGTATCTACCCGAAACTAGCCAACCAACCAATCGCCGAGGATGAACTTCTCACCGGACCGTTGGAGCCCACCAATGACGCATACGCCATTGCCAAGATCGCTGGCATCATGGCGATCCGCTCCTACCGACGCCAATACGGTCATTCCTGGATCTCCGCGATGCCCACCAATCTCTACGGAAATGGCGACAATTTCGACATCGAAAACTCCCACGTACTTCCTGCGATGATTCGAAAATTTGATGCTGCAAAAAAGACCGGGGAGCCCCCGACGCTATGGGGGACCGGCACCCCGCGACGTGAGTTTCTGCACACTACGGATCTCGCGAAAGCGGTAACGCATCTGCTGCGAACATTCGACGATGAAACCCACATCAACATAGGTACCGGTAGTGACGTAAGTATCGCCGAGCTTGCTGACCTTATTGCTGACATCGTGGGCTACGACGGCGAGGTTATCTGGGATACCAGCAAACCTGACGGAACTCCGCGGAAGTTACTCGATGTATCCAAGTTGAGGGCGACCGGTTGGTCTCCTCAGATCACTCTTGGCGAAGGTATCGCCGAGACCTATCAGTGGTACTTGGCGAATCGCAATACACTCCGGTCTTAGCAAGTTTTGGTGCTGCAGTCGGAATGCACCGACCTATCGCACTCGATGACCACCGGACCGCTGCTTCGCGGGAAAGTTCGACTAACTTCAGTCAGCCGCAGCCGCACCGTTCCTCAGCCACCAGACACTTATCGCGGAAACATGATCCCTTAATCTCGAATCATGCAAATTTTGTTCAATGCGATGCTTGTCCTGCACTTCATTGGAATCGCCTCGCTTTTAGGTTCTGCCATCGTTCAGGCCAAACCACCGCGGTCAATTACTCCCGGCTACGTCCACGGCGCATTGACCATGTTGATCACTGGATTGGCTCTTGTAGGTCTGACCTATCCCCTAGGTGGTGAACCGGATAACGCCAAGATCGGCGTGAAGCTGGTGGTCCTTATCGTCATCTTGGTACTTGTTTTTGCTAATCGGAAAAAGGAACAAATCAGTACCGGTTTGTGGGCAACGATTGCTGGATTAACGACCTTGAATATCATCTTGGCCGTGTTTTGGACCTAGGCGCGAAGCTTGTCCGATAGGCCGACGAACGCTAGCGCTCTAAGCCAGCTCAGCGAGTCGCTCAGCTACCCGGGCCGCAGCATGACCGTCACCGTATAAATCCCTACGCGACGCGGAATCTGGCGGCTCACTCAACCAGGTGCCGGGTCGTGCGATATCTGAATCTAGATGGTTCCAACCGGTGTCGAGCAACTCAACCCATTCGGTCT
>JAOZTQ010000210.1 GCA_029939085.1 Candidatus Nanopelagicales bacterium | reverse complement strand
CACACGGAGTCGTTTCTGGCTGATCCAGCAACTGCTCCCACAACGGTTGCGTCAGGGATTCGGGAACCAGCAGCTCAAAGCCGAGCTCCCCGGTGTAACCAGTTCGAGAAATGATGATCTCTTCGCCGTCGTATTCAAAGGTCTTCGCCTTCATGTACTGCACATCAGCATCAAGACCGATAGCCGTAAGCGCAGCGCGTGAACCTGGACCCTGCACCGCGATTAGACCCCACTGTGCAGAAAGATCCACGACTGCTGAGTCAGGTAGTGCAGATCGTAGGACAGCGAGTACAGCCGATGTGTTGGCCGCGTTGGGTACGAGCAATACCCGATCCTCCGCGAGGCGGGTTGCCAACATGTCATCGACAACTCCACCGGTGTCGTCACAGAGCAATGTGTACTGCACATCATTCACTGCCAGACGATCAAGATCATTTGTCAATAGCCGGTTGAGCGCAGCCACGGCATCTTTCCCCACGATGCTCACCGATCCCATATGGGAAACATCAAATAAACCACACCCAGCGCGGACTGAGCGATGCTCGGAAACCGTTCCGAGCGGAAACTCAATCGGCATCTCCCAACCTGCAAAGTCTGCGATCTTGGCACCGGCTGCCACGTGCCACGCGTGCAACGGTGTGCGCTGTAGCTCGTGTTGCTGTTCTGGCGAAAGTTCGGCAGGCTCCGACTGTGACATGCCATCGACGCTAGTGCACTGGCGCTAACCTTCGAGAAGCAGACCCGGTTTGGACTATGAGGTGAGAGTGTGACCCCCCTTCGGCTAATGGCGAAAGCCCCTGCAGAGACTGCGGGAACCGTATTGGTAGTGCCAGGACATTGGCGAGACAAACGACTCGTGATCTCGCCGTTAGCTGGATTCAGTTCCGCGCTGACCCGACGGCTCACATCGGCCGCTGCGACCGTTGCCGATCCAGGCAGTAGCGAGCCCATTCGATTGCCAAGTGATCCTGACGTGAAAGCGACGTCAACCGTGATAGCGGTTGTCACCAAAGCGGGTTCCGACGAATCGCTTAGGCAAGCTCTAGGCACGGCCCTACGCGGTGTTTCGGCGGATGCCGATGTGGTCGTCAGTGCAGCCGGAGCCAGTGCCGAACAACTCCGCGCCCTAGCCGAAGGAGCCGGTCTCGGAGCCTACCGATATACGCGCTATCACAACGGCAACGCCAAGCGGCCAAACCGGATCACACTCGCGATAGGGCACAAGATCGATAAGACCAGCCGATCCGCCGTAAGCGATGCCGGAAAACTCGTCTCAGCAGTTTCGTTGGCTCGTGATCTAGTCAACGACGCACCCAATGATCTAGTACCGGAGACAATGGCTCAGATCTGTCGGGATACGTTCAAGAACTCACAAGTCGCAGTCAAGGTCTGGTCTGATGCCCAACTCCGAAGGGGAAAGTTCGGCGGCTTAACTGCCGTCGGACAAGGGTCAGTCCATCCCCCACGACTCGTGCGCCTGCAATATCGGCCGGCTAAGTCACATCGTCATGTTGCCCTGGTTGGTAAGGGAATTACCTTCGATTCCGGTGGACTGTCGCTTAAGCCGGCTAAGGCTATGGAGTGGATGAAGGCCGATATGGGTGGTGCTGCTGCTGTTCTTGGAGCTGTAAAGCTGGCAGCCGACTGGAAACTACCGATTGCGGTGACTGGCTGGCTCGCACTCGCGGAGAATATGCCCAGTGGCACGGCGCAACGACCTGGTGACGTGATCACGATTCGCGGTGGCAAAACTGTCGAAGTCCTCAACACCGACGCAGAGGGACGCCTTGTTCTGGCTGATGCTTTGATTGAAGCCGCTAAGGAAGGTCCCGATGAAATCATCGACGTGGCGACCCTTACCGGGGCTCAGCTAGTTGCGCTAGGGCCGCACGTAGCCGGTGCGATGGGCAATGACGATGCGCTGCGGGCCGACGTGGTAGCCGCTGGCGACGCAGCAGGTGAATCCTTATGGCCCATGCCACTGCCACCAGAGTTACGACCCTCGCTTGACTCACCGATGGCAGACATCGCCAATATCGGTGATCGCAATGGCGGCATGCTGACCGCTGGACTGTTCTTGGCCGAGTTTGTTCCCGATGAGATTCCTTGGGTGCATCTGGACATTGCCGGACCCGCCTTCAACGACAGCAAAGCCTATGGTTATGTCCAACGTGGTGGAACCGGATTTGCGGTAAGAACGATCGCGCAACACCTTCGCGACAGCGACTGACGAATTACTTTCCACTCTTTTGGGGTCGAACCCGGCACCGAAGGACAGCAAGTGGGAACATAGAAAAGATTCTTTGGAGGGATTCGTGTCCGAACCACAACAGGGCAGCTATGACATCGTGATCCTCGGCGGCGGTAGCGGTGGCTACGCCTGCGCGTTACGGGCGGCCGAACTAGGTATGAATGTGGCGCTCATCGAGCGCGACAAACTCGGCGGGACGTGTCTGCATCGAGGATGCATCCCGACAAAGGCTCTCTTACATTCAGCCGAAGTTGCTGACAGCACTCGAGAATCGTCTTCATTCGGAGTCCAAGCTTCGTTGACTGGCATCGATATGAACGGAGTTAACTCGTACAAGGACTCAGTAGTTGCCCGGCTCTACAAAGGTCTGACCGGACTCGTGAATGCACGTGGGATTACCTACGTGGAAGGTACGGGAACACTTACGGCACCGAATACGGTGACGGTAGGAGATCAGGCCTACGTGGGTCGTGCGGTTGTCTTGGGCACCGGTTCCTATCCCAAGAGTCTGCCCGGCCTCGACATCGGTGGTCGCATCATGACCAGCGACCAAGCCCTGGAACTCGATTGGATTCCAGACTCGGTGATAGTCCTCGGCGGTGGAGTTATTGGTGTCGAGTTCGCAAGCGTCTGGCGATCTTTTGGATCAGAAGTAACCATCATCGAAGCGCTACCTCGATTAGTCCCCGCAGAGGACCCCGCGTCATCGAAAGCTCTGGAACGGGCCTTCCGCAAACGCAAGATCAAATCAGTCACTGGCGCGCGCCTGTCGAGCGCTGTCGCTAACGAAACATCTGTCACCGCAACGCTTGAGGACGGAACCAGCCACACGGCGGATTTGATGCTTGTGGCCGTTGGTCGCGGACCCAATACCGAGGGGATGGGTTTCGCCGAACAAGGCGTAAATATGGACCGTGGCTGGGTTATTACCGATGACTACCTCCAAACAAATGTGCCAGGTGTCTATGCCGTAGGCGACATTGTTCCCGGGCTCCAGCTAGCCCACAGGGGATTCGCGCAAGGAATATTCCTCGCAGAGCATCTTGCCGGCCTCAATCCAAATCCGATCGATGAAGCTGGGATTCCCAGGGTGACTTACTGCGAGCCAGAGGTCGCTTCTGTAGGACTCAATCAAGAAGAAGCGGAAGAGAAATATGGCAAAGATGCCATCAAAACCTATGAATACAA
>JAOZTQ010000209.1 GCA_029939085.1 Candidatus Nanopelagicales bacterium | reverse complement strand
ATGAAGATCGCAGACGATATCACCGCCCTCATCGGAGGAACGCCGCTCGTGCGGCTGCGGGGGCTTTCCGAAAGTACGGGAGTTCAGGTACTTGGCAAACTCGAGTTCTTCAATCCGGCTCACAGCGTCAAGGACCGCATTGCTGTCTCCATGATTGATGCTGCCGAAGACGCAGGATTGCTCAAGCCGGGCGCAACGGTTGTCGAACCAACATCGGGAAATACCGGCATTGCCTTGGCCATGGTCTGTGCGGCCAGAGGCTATCGACTGGTCATCACAATGCCCGAGACGATGAGTAAGGAGCGGCGGGCTCTATTGCGCGCTTATGGTGCCGAACTCATTTTGACTCCTGGTCCTGAGGGAATGGGTGGCGCAATCGGTCAAGCTGAAGACTTGGTCAAGGAAAATCAGGAATGGTTTATGCCGCAGCAGTTCGCCAATGAGGCTAACCCCGCCATCCACCGAAATACGACTGCGGAAGAGATCTGGCGAGACACCGATGGTGAAATCGACGTCTTGATTTCCGGCATCGGGACTGGCGGCACCATCACCGGCGTCGGCAGCGTCTTGCGCGAGCGTAAGCCTGACGTCCAGGTTATTGCGGTGGAGCCAGAAGCCTCACCCGTACTCTCGGGCGGGGCGAAGGGACCACACCCGTTGCAAGGTATCGGTGCCGGTTTCGTACCCGACATTCTGGACACTGAGGTGTACGACGAAGTCATTCAGGCTCCCGCCGAGGATGCTATGACGACAGCCCGGCAGATGGCTCGCAGTGAAGGATTACTCATCGGGATCTCTTCCGGTGCGGCGGTGTGGGCTGCCGAGCAGGTGGCATCTCGCCCCGAAATGGCTGGAAAAACTATGGTCGTGATCATCCCCTCCTTTGGTGAGCGGTACTTGTCTACGGCCCTTTTCGCTGATCTGTTGGACTAATGGGTAAGTTTGGCGAGAATATCCGCACGGTTCAGGAGCGAGACCCTGCTGCTCGAACCAAGTTGGAGATTTTTCTCGCCTATCCAGGTCTCCATGCCATCTGGGGGCATCGCCTAGGTCATTGGTTGTGGAACCACCGGTTACGAACTCTCGGTCGAGTGTGGTCTCAGTTCGTCCGGTTCTGGACCGGTATCGAAATCCACCCAGGAGCTCAGATCGGTCGGCGGGTGTTCATCGATCATGGAATGGGTGTAGTTATCGGTGAGACTGCCGAGGTTGGTGACTGCTGCACCATTTATCAGGGTGCCACGCTTGGCGGTACCTCATTGGAGCGAGGTAAACGGCACCCAACGCTATGTGAAAACGTAGTCGTTGGCGCGGGTGCCAAGATTCTTGGTCCAGTCACGGTCAGTTCTAATGCCAGAATCGGTGCGAATGCGGTTGTCCTGCACGATATTCCTGCCGGGACGGTCGTCGTTGGAGTTCCCGGACAGGTGGTCACCCGGAGCAGTCCGATGACCCCACCTGTCGGCGAGCGGGAAAACGATGTGCCAGACGCATTGGGTGGCACCATAGTGTCCTTGTTGCGACGAGTCGAATCCCTGGAGCGCAGTACACAGGGACAGGTTTCCGCCGGTCCACACGCACCGGAAAAAGGTATCTGGCGAGGTGAAGACTTCGCTGATCAGGATTTTGTCATCTGAACACTCACCCCAAGCCAATGGTCAGCTAGTCACGCGGCCTAGGCTGCAGCCATGACGGGAAACAATCTCGGGGTCTTCATCGTCTTCGAGGGCGGAGAGGGTAGTGGTAAATCCACGCAAGCGGCCCTACTCGCAACTGCGGTGACTGCAGCAGGTCGTACGCCACTAAGTACCCGAGAACCCGGTGGATCGCCCAGAGCGGAAGACATTCGGAAACTCATCCTCGGAGCAGAGTCTGCTGATCTAGATCCTCGAACCGAGGCGATGCTCTTTGCGGCTGCTCGGGCAGACCATGCTCACCACACAATTCGTCCAGCGTTGGAACGAGGAGAAGTCGTAATTAGTGACCGCTACATTGACTCCTCGGTTGCGTATCAGGGTATTGCGCGTGGTCTAGGGGTGGAGCAAATCCGCGGTATGAGTGAGTGGGCTACTCAGGCACTTGTTCCAAATCTCACAGTGGTCCTGGACGTAGATCCCGAAGTAGGTCTGGCGAGAGCGAACGACCCCAATCGGCTGGAAGCCGAGCCGTTGCGGTTCCATCGAGCCGTGCGGCAGGCATTCCTAGATTTCGCACAAAATGATCCCGCGCGATATCTCGTGGTTTCGGCCGAACGTCCACCCGAAGAAATTCACAAAGAGCTGTGGACTCGGATCGCACCCTTGGTGACGCCATGAGTAAAGACGAGGCCATGGTCTGGGACCAAGTGGTTGGCCAACCGACAGTGGTCGCCGAGTTGCGGCAGGCTGTGGCGGCGGCAGACGGTTCGGATCCGGCTCACGCTATGACTCATGCCTGGCTCATTACCGGTCCACCCGGTTCTGGCCGGACCACGGCTGCATTGGCGTTCGCAGCGAGCCTGCTTTGTGATCGCCAAGGGTGCGGCAGTTGCAATCAATGCATGGCAGTTTTAGGCGGGGATCATCCTGATGTGGAGATGGTCAGATCAACCACACTGAGTTTGGGTAAGGACACTACGAAGCAACTAGTAGCTCAAGCGGCAGGTGCGCCGGTCGCAGGCAAGTGGCGGATCTTCGTTCTCGAGGATTCAGATCGGATGACCGAGGCCGCGGCCAACACACTGTTGAAGTCAATTGAAGAGCCCACCGGGCAGACCGTCTGGATTCTTTCTGCTCCCAGTCCCGAAGATTTGCTCCCTACTATTCGCTCTCGAACCCGGCACGTGGCCTTGCGAGTTCCCGCCGCAGATGCCGTAGCTCAACTGCTCATCAGCGAGGGTATTGATCCAGGGATGGCTGCGTTTGCCGCTCATGCGGCTCAGGGGCACATCGGGCGAGCTCGCGCGCTCGCGCAGTACGAGGAAGTCCGTAACCGCAGAGCCGAGGTGCTGCGCCTGCCTCGCGAACTCTCGGCAATAACCGACGCTTATGAGTCAGCAGCTGACTTGAAACGGAATGCGGAAGCGGCGGCAAAGCAACGGTCACAGGAGTTGGACGACAAAGAAAATGCCGAACTCTTGGAGGTGTACGGCGCTGGTGCCGATGGGGTGAACGCCACGAAAGTCAGGTCTTTAGCCAAACGGGCTCTGTCCGATCTTTCCAAAAAGCAGGCTCAGCGTTCGTCAAGATCGGTTCGTGACGAGTTGGACCGCAATTTCCTGGATCTACTTGGCTTCTACCGCGATGTGCTCATGGTTCAGTCGGAGGTCCCGAGTGAACCGGTGAATCTTGACTTGGTCGCATCAGTTGAACAGGTTGCCCAACTCGGAGATCTGAACGAGACCATGATGCGAATCGAGGCGCTGGCACTCGCTCGCGCGCAGCTAGCCAGCAACGTGCCACCGCAGCTAGTGTGTGAGGCACTTAT
>JAOZTQ010000208.1 GCA_029939085.1 Candidatus Nanopelagicales bacterium | reverse complement strand
TCGCGGGTAACCCCGCGTCATCCGCCTCCGCCAATAGGGTTCTGACGGCTACGGCGGCAGCGCGCTCAGCGGGAAAACCAAAGGTGCCAGTTGATATCGCTGGAAAAGACATCGACGTCGCGCCCAGATCACGTGCCACTTGGACGCTGCTGCGATAACAGTTTGCCAAAAGTTCGTCCTCGCCGGAGAAGCCGCCTTGCCAGACCGGACCAACGGCATGGATCACATTTTTGGCGGGGAGACCATAGGCTCCGGTTGCTATCGCAGAGCCGGTACGACATCCACCAATCGCGCGACATTCCGCAGCCAAATCAGGTCCAGCTGCCGAGTGAATAGCACCGCAGACACCGCCACCTGGGAGCAGTGCCGCGTTGGCGGCGTTCACGATGGCATCAACAGGAATCTGGGTGATATCACCTTCAACAACTTCGGGGATTACGTCGTGAAGTTTGTTTTCTGTTGCCATAGTTCCCTTCGCTGCTGCGCCACATCTTCGCTCGCGGCTCTCAGATTGGCCGACCATGCAACTTGGTAAGACACTCTGTCGACTTCGCCAGCGTATTGCGGCTTTGGAATCGGCTCAACCTGAAAAGTATGAGACCGATCGAAACAACACGAGGAACTACTGGCTGTGCCACCATCGACACGTGGAAATCATCCGGGTGCTACTCAATATTCTCTGGCTTATCTTCTCGGGAATCTTCAGCGCCCTGGGTTACATCGTCGCTGGCCTGATCATGTTCTTGTTCTTCTTTTTGGTGATCACAATTCCGTTCGGGATCGCATCTTTTCGATTGGCAGGGTACGCACTATGGCCGTTTGGCCGAACAGTTGTTCGCGATCCCGATGCTGGGGTAGCCAGCACGATTGGCAACGTCGTGTGGTTCATTTTGGCGGGACTGTGGTTGGCGATTGGCCAGGCGCTAGTCGGCATAACTCTTTGCATAACCATCATTGGCATTCCGTTTGGGATCGCCAACTTCAAACTCGCTCGCCTTTCGCTGAATCCGCTGGGTAAACAAATCGTGCCGCTAGAGTTTCGCGATAGCGCGAGCGGTGGCGTCCAAACCTACGTTCCGGTTCAGTAAAGCGTTACCAAGGAAGTTGATCGTCACCAGCTAGTTGAGTCACCTGAACCTCCACACCTAGAGCTTCGGAACCGCCACCGGCATAGAGCCCCTTAAGCGGGGGAACGTCCCGATAGTCCCGTCCTGATGCAACCTTCACATGCGAGGACGCCACTCTGCGGTCATTCGTCGGATCGAATGCCTCCCACCCGCCAAACCAGGCTTCAATCCACGCATGGCTTTCCCCGAGAACGGTCTCTCCGATGGCTTCCTCTTCCGTGTGCAAGTATCCACTCACGTAACGTGCTGGGATGCCAACCGCGCGTAACAGGGCCAAAGCAGCATGCGCGAAGTCCTGGCAAACGCCTTCCCCCGAGCCCCAGGCCTCAGCACTCGTTGTGAATACGGAGGTGACTCCCGGGGTGTAAACGATGTGGTTGTGCACTTCGTCGATGATGGCTCGCACTGCCTCAGCCGGGGTCGCCAATGCCCGGAAGTCAGCCACCATGTCAATCCGCTGCTCGTCGATTGCTGCATCGTCTACATATTTGGTTGGCATCAGGAATTCACAGAATCTGTCCTGAATGGCGGGCTCGGCAAGATCTGCCCAATCAACTCCGCGAGCGGCCGGGTGCCCATCTGGAGTCAACACGACGGAACTGGCAACCACTTCCAGCATTCGATGGGGTCGATGAATATCGAAAGCTTCAACCAGAGCGCCCCAGTAATCCTGATAAGAGCGAATCACACCCACGGGTTCGATATCTAACTCGTGACTGATCAAGATTTGGCCACCGACTTCGGCTGGCGTCATACGTACTTCGTTAAATGAAGCGATGACATCAGTTACGTAGCGATATCCCGATCGATGTTCGATCTGCAGTCGTCGTCCTGGCATCAGTGACTCCACGCAATCGTGCCAGCTTGGTGAAAGAATCCTCGAGCGGTGGCATCGCTCGCTCGAGCCGCACTGGCCTGCGCATCGGTGCACAGCAGATCCACTTCACCAGGGGACGGATCCACCGCATACTCCAACTGTGATCTCAGAAGTCCGACCTCTCGGAGTAAATCTCCATCGTCACGAGAACCAATCAATCGAAGTCGCCGGACGCTCTGCTCTGCCTGTGAGGAACAGGCCCTAATGGATCGCGGAAAGTCTGGATCCAAGGTGAGGAATTTGCGAACTGCATCCCCTTCAAGCGGATTTTGCATCCGTTGAAAAGCACTCAACGCACCGGCCGCACGCAACGTAGCAACGGGACCCCCTTCGGGCCATAGCTGCTCGTGACGAACCCCCAGTAATCTGGCAACCATATCGATCCGCTCGAGCGACCGACCCAGGCTGAGGAACAAATATCCCTCATCTCGAGACATCGTCCACTCAATAATTCCGTTGACAGTCAACAAACGTTCTTCAACTCGGTGCAGTGCCACTCCGGGGCTCGCGGCATGCACTCGACCTCGGCTCAGCGCAATATGAGTCGCATTGAGCGCCTCGAAAACCTCAACCGACAGTTGGTCCCTGATACCGCGTGCATTTTCACGAGCTGAGGCGATGGCGCCGACGATGGTGGATGCATCTTCGGTTGTGCCAATAACCGCGCCCACCAACGAACCAGCTTCAGAAACATGCTCAACTGGCAAGGACAAACTGTCCAGGAGAACAGCACAGGCTACTTCTTCGGGAACCGTTCGTTCCTCAACCAAGAGCTGGTGATGCTCGGCCAGTAATCTTGCGGTCGCCTCCGAACGTTCCAGGTACCTGCCAATCCAGAAGAAGGACTCCGCTATCCGGCTCAGCACGATAGGTCACCCGACTGCTGTTGTTGGCTCTCCTGCTGTCGCTGTCGGTCACCATGTGGTCTGGGCGGGTGACTGCGAGCCACTGACGAGTCCGGGACTCGATGCACGCGACGTTCGGGACGTTGACGAGGCGCCGTTCCTGGTTCGCTGTCCGACTCGAGCACCCAGGTGTCTTTGGAACCACCGCCCTGACTGGAGTTGACCACTAGCGAACCCTCTGGCAATGCAACCCTGGTGAGCCCACCGGGAAGAACAAAAATCTCTTTACCTTCGTTAACAGCGAACGGCCGAAGATCAACATGGCGAGGCCCAAGCTGTCCGTCGTTGACCGCCGTTGGCGCTGCTGAGAAGGTAACCACCGGTTGCGCGATCCAGCCTCGCGGATCATGGATCACTTGTTCACGCGTCGCTGCCAGCTCTTCTGGCGTCGCCTTGGTGCCAATCAGAATTCCGTGTCCTCCCGAACCATCGGAGGGTTTAATCACCATTCGATCAATCCGGTCTAAGACAAAACTGCGCTGATCCGGGTCCTGTAAATCGTAGGTTTCCACATTGGGAAGGATCGGTTTTTCGCCCAAGTAGTACTCAATCAAATCGGG
>JAOZTQ010000207.1 GCA_029939085.1 Candidatus Nanopelagicales bacterium | reverse complement strand
ACTTTAGAGGTGTTGGCCTTGCCCTTTCATTAGTTATAGTCACCTACCTTTGTTTGCGACCGCAGGGACGAAGTGCCGTAAGAGGTGCAGCCTTAGCGATGGGCGCAGTTATCTTGCTTGGTCCTGTTATTCAACCTTGGTATTTGCTGTGGGCGCTGCCCCTATTTGCCGTAACTGGCCTCACCGAGAAACAGCTTCGATGGACAGTACTTCTAACGGCAGCCTTTGCTGTCCACGGTATGGCCGAGAGCAGCGCGACATCAGATACGCTGCTGGAACTAACGGACCTTGTCGCCATTGCCGTCGCGGTTGCCGCGGTGGCGCTCATATTGCTGGCCAGCCCACGTGAAAGAAAATTGGTACTGAAGGATCCCGGATCCCATGGGCTTCACCCAGAGAATCAAGCTGCTCTGTTTCAGCAACAGCGGATGATCATCAAAACTTAGTTTCACGCGTTTAGTCGCAAGGGCCTGAGCACGAGCTCTCAGAAAGAATGAAATACTTCGGTTATGCGCAAGGAATTAGTTGCGGCGGGTATAACCGATCCGTGGTTAACACGCTCCTATTCCATTTGCCGTCGCCTGAACGCCGAGCACGGGAAAACTTACTACTTGGCAACGCTGCTGTTACCCCCCGCCAAGCGACCCTTCGTCCATGCGCTTTACGGTTTTGCTCGATATGCCGACGAAATAGTTGATGCCTTTGGTGAACAATCTGTCGACCAACGTCGATCCGCACTCTTGAATCTACGTCGTCGGCTATTCGAAGCATTAGATCGCGGTTCCGCCGCGGAACCAGTGTTAGCGGCGGTGACGGATACCGCATTGCGCTGGAATATTCCAAGAGAAACTTTTGAAGCTTTCCTCCACTCGATGGAGATGGACCTAACCGTTACTCACTATCAAACGTTTGATGATCTTTATGAATATGTTTACGGCTCTGCTGCCGTCATCGGGTTGCAGATGCTACCGATCCTGGAGCCAACAGATCGAGAGGTTTGCGCAGTAGGTGCGCGAAAATTGGGCATTGCCTTTCAGCTGGCTAATTTCATTCGGGATATTGACGAAGATCTAGAACGAGGGCGGATCTATCTGCCACTCGAGGAGCTTGCGCAATATTCAGTTACGCGCGAAACCCTGATGACCCGAGTCGTTGACGATAACTTACGGGGTGCCCTGGCAGCGCAAATCGATAGAGTGCGCCAAATGTCACAAGAGGCCGAACCGACTATTGCCCTACTGCATCCCTCGGTACAAGACACCATTGAAGCCGCCCGAGTTTTGTACTGCGGAATCGCGGATCGAGTCGAAGAAATTGACTATCAAGTTTTCGAGCAGAGAGCGAAAGTCCCTACTGGTCGCAGACTCCAGGTGGCAGGTCCGCGCTGGCTTGCCGCCGAGCGAGCTCGCCGACGTTTCGGCTCTGGCGTCATTCCGCCGGCTCGACGTCCTTACGCCAGCGGGGTGGCCCGCTAACCGGAGTCCGTTGGAGCCCCTTGCGACCTAGCCACACCCAGATTCCTAAAACCCACAAGATCAAAGCGAACCCAAACATGAGGTCTTCGACCGGAGCAAAAAATAGGCGGCCGCCGCCAATGAATTCAGGGCTCGCTTTATCGTTGCCTACGCCGACAATGGCATCGTCGGCGTACCGCACTACTTCTCTCCCGGTAAGTACCCCATTAGTCAGCAATTGAAAAACGAACATAATGGCGTAGGCCAACCAGAAATCCACGCGCGTGATTAGCCGCGTACGCAACAGCCAAATGTCAGCGATAACTGCCAGCACCACAGCAGCGACCGCGATTGTCGTGTAACTCACGTAGCTGGCCTTTCCGGCTCGCTATTTATCGGAGCTTCAGCCTCATCGCCAATCGGTCGCCCCCGCACCGAACGCACTGCTTCTAGCGTCAGAATGGCCGCGAATCCGACAACAATAAAGAAAAGGAGTTCTTCTAGTGGTAACTGCAACGGCAGAACTACACCCGTGACTTGATTCTCATCGAACCACCAATGACCAGAATCGATTGCGTAAATATCCCAGATCACAAAAGGTAACGCCCCAATCGCAAGCGTTAAGAGCAGCCGGCGGAACCGTTGCAGAACTCGGGTACGGAGGCCCCATTCCAACCAGCCGCTCCCTACGACGATGAAGGCTAGTACCAGCAGGTAGGTCATTTAATCCCTCCGGCAAACGTAACCATTGCTCGTATCTTGCCAGACACAGGATTTGAGCCGGACCGATAGAGCCGACCTGCATCGCGCCGATTGATATCGGGTGCTCAGATCGCACGGAAACAGCGGATTTCGGAACGGGGCATCAGATGCAGCTTCTACTGGTGAAGATTTACACTACTTGCGAGTCTTCTCAGGAAGTTTGGTCGGCGGGCCGATAAAGGGTGGAAGTATCTGAAGGAGGGGAATCATGTCTGAGTTCAGCGCTGATATGGATTGGCTTTGGCTGCTCTGGTTTATCGCAGGTTCCGTTCTCGTCGGTGCCCTTTATTGGGTCTACAAACGAAACAGGGGGTACAAACGAGACCGATCAGGCGGGGCAACCGATTTCCTCTTCGCAGATGGCTGGTACTACGCCATTGGCGGCTTAATCATGATGTTCGGCCTCGGCGTTGTGCTTCACTTCCTGCTGATGGCCTTGGGAACGGACGCAGACGATGTTCCGCCATTCCTTATCGGTTTCTCGTTAGCTCTCATTACCGCAGGATTTAATGAGTGGTACGACCGGCGACAACAGCGACCTGGGGTGGATGCCTGAACTTCGTGATCAGGTCAACAGTCTTATTCCAGGGTCAAATGCAAAATCTTGTCCGAAACCACGGCAGACAAAGTGCAATACGACCGGGTAAATCCTTCATTACCTGCGAAGTGGCGCGGTTGTGACGGTTGTTGCCCTCGGCAAACGTACACTCGATATTGATGAATACGATGGTTGCCGATGCTTTGCTAGGCCGCACCGTGGACGATCGCTATCGCGTGGATGCACGAATCGCGGTCGGTGGCATGGCGACCGTCTACCGGGCGCTCGATTTACGGCTCGATCGCACCGTCGCTCTGAAAGTCATGCACGGACAATGGGCCGAGGATCCGGACTTTCTCTCCCGGTTCCGCGCCGAGGCCCGCGCTGCCGCCCGCTTAGCGCAACCTAACGCAGTAGGGGTTTATGACCAAGGCGAGTGGGACGGACTTGTCTATCTGATCATGGAATACGTTCCAGGCCGGAACCTGCGCGCCGTCCTACGCGACGCGGGTCCGCTGAGTCCCGCTTTAGCCTTGAGCGTCATTGATCAGGTGCTGCAGGCCCTCGACTCAGCTCACCGAGCGGGGTTCGTCCATCGAGATATCAAGCCTGAAAACGTTTTGGTAACCCCTGACGGAGCGATCAAAGTTACTGACTTCGGACTCGCCCGCGCTTTGCGAGCCCCATCGACACGAACCGGTGATGCGCTGGTTGGGA
>JAOZTQ010000206.1 GCA_029939085.1 Candidatus Nanopelagicales bacterium | reverse complement strand
AACGTGGGCATAGTCACCATCAGTTTGCAGGACAGCAGGCCCTTCCCCATCAGTGATGATCGCTACCGCGTAATCGTCCAATAAGCCCATCTGGCGAGTATCCGTTTCCGCGGTTAACCACCCGCCCTTAAAGGTCTTAGATCCGACGGTACCTAAGCCCCAACGATGCGATTTGATGGGTTTCATCTGGCTCCGCACCCATTGACTTGCTGCTGGAGAGACCACTTTCCCCTTCGCTAGCGCTGCCATAAAACGTACTTGTTCTCGCGCTGACCAGGGATGCGACCCTTCACGACTATTCGGCCACGGTCCGGTCGAGTCGTCACCAATACTGCGCAAGATTTCGGTCATGGGAGCACCAGAGCCACCCGGGATTCGACCGCGCAGCGTCAGCAACGCGTTCATATCAGATGACTGCAGCGCTGCTCGCATGAGTTGTTGATCGGCCAAGGAGAGATTTTCGGGATCACCATCACCAACCGTCTTGATATAAGCCAGCACCACGAGCACTTTTGAGGTAGACCACGCACGGGTGTCGGTAACACTGCCGAATCTCGTAACGTCTCGTGGTCGGTCCAGCGGTGCATAAACAATCGCATTGCTATCCCCCAGTTTGGGGCGGCACGGCTTCTCAGGCTGAGGCTCAGCAGTGGGCGTTTCCGACACCTCAGGCTCGGGAGTGATCGATTCACTGGTCGGTGTCGGTGTTGGACTGGCGACGGTCACATCGACCGTTTCGGGCGAGTCGGGTCGGAAGATGAGCAAACTTGCGAACCCAACGCCCGCAACAACCAAAACTGCTCCCAAGACAACCAACCAGCGACGCTTTGCCTGTCGATTTTTGGCACTTCCCACCGAGTCGTCGGAACTCCCACTGTTGGCATCGCTGGGAGGCGGCACTTGAGTCATGTCTTATGCCCACCCGATGCTAGTTACGTGTCAGTCCAAAAAGGCCCTGTCCAAGTCCTCGCTACTAGCCTATCGGCTCCGGTCAACGAAACCTGCTGGTTACCAACGGTCAGCACACGCGGTCTACCCGAATACATCCAGCAGCGGTGGCAACACCCTCGAAGCATCTAGTCAACTGCGGTTGATGCTGCGCAATTCCGCCAGATCATATTTGGCATTACCCAATGAGTCGTTGCTTCCTTCCCGATAGAGACCCCAGTTGTCGTCGCCACCCTTCCAGGACTCATCGGACAAGTTGAAGTAGTACATCGAGTCAAACCGGCTGTCCTCGTTGTAGAGGTAACTCGCGACCCCTTCAGCGTAGGCAGCAGCGTTCTCGGTGTTAGTTACCTCAGGCGAGTAACCGGTGCTTTGCCAGCCCGTCTCTCCCAACACCACCGGCACTGTCGACATACCGAGTGAGTCAAACAATCCAGCGACCCAATCGGAATCAGAGCGGATGATCTGAAGTTGGTCTTCGGGCGTATAACCGGGGTTCCAACGGTTGTTATTGGCGAAAGTTGCACCGTAATCGTGCATATTGACGTAGTCGAGCAGCGGCAAAACTTCAGCACCGCCGCGAGACCAGAAGCTACTGCCGTCTCGGAAAGTAGCGTCCGAGAAGTTGTAAGTCAGCGGCACAGAAGAGCGCTCTCGCACATAGTTGATTTGATCAGCTAGTTGATCGGGCGTCATATCCGAGCTGTTCCAATCGGCAAGCTGCTCATTACCCAACGAAAGTGACATCACATGCTCTTCGTGACCTTCGACGGTCGCCAATGCCGCGTCCAGCAAGTCGCGCGAGCCACTATCGGTGCTGATCCACACACCCACCTGAACCTTAAGGTCGAGACCCATATCGTCGATGGTCTGCAGGATTCGCTCGGTGTATCCGCCGGCGCCCCAAGTGCGAATCGTGGTGTAACCCAGATCCGACACCCGCTGCAAGGCATCCTCCAGACGCTGCTGCCCCGGGTAAGCACCCTGCGATGAGACAGAGAACCCAATGCCCCGTTGGTCATCCCAGAATGCACGGTCGTCAACTCGGCCCTCGCCATAGAACAGTCCGTACTCGGGCGGTTGCGCGGCTGAGAAGGTCAGCCAGTTGACGTTGCCAACATCCTGCCACGCCGGGTCATTCACGACTACGAGGTACAGGTCGTGCACTCCGGATACGGATTCGGACAACTCTGCAGTGACCGTGCGCCAGGACTGCCAACCGCCGGTATTGGGCATAGCGACACTCGCGATGCGTGGACCATCTACTGAGTCCAACCGCATCTCCAACTGGCCATTTGTCGTCACAGCACTCGCGAGACGTAGGTCGACTGAATCTGCACCTTCACCAAAGTCCACTCGGTCGTATCTCGTCCAGTCACCGTTGGCGAGCCAGCCCACATTTTCGCCACCGCCGTTGTCACTGGTTCCCTCGGTCAGAACTCCAGCCTGATCGTCGAACGACTCGGCCTCGATCTGATCGAAAGCCGAACGAGTAGGTTCTTGAGTCGGCTCAGCCGTGGGTTCTTCCGTCGGTGACGGTTCCGTGGTCGGAGTCGGCTCCGGATCTGTGGCACCAAACGCTAACCAGTTGACGTTGCCGATCTCTTGCCAACTCGGTTCATTGGCTACCCGCAGGTACAGGTCATGGACTCCGGTAACAGTCTCGTTGAGAGGCACGTTGACCGACTCCCAGGTCTGCCAGCCACCGGTATTCTCCATCGGCACTGAGGCCACTACTGGGCCATCGACGGCATCCAGTCGCACTTCCAGTTGACCTTCAGTGTCCACCGCGCTGGCCAACCGAGCAGTTACCTCATCAGCACCTTCGCCAAAGTCAACTCGGTCATATCGAGCCCAGTCACCATCGGCCAGATAGCCAATGTTTTCGCCACCATCAGCATCACTCGTACCTTCGGTGCGCACACCGAGCTGATCGTTGAAGGACTCCGCCTCGATTCGTTCAAACGCTGACCGAGTAGGCTCGTCGCTCGGCTCCGGAGAAGATGTTGGCGAGGACGTTGGGGAAGACGTCGGAGACGTCGTAGGAGATGGACTTGAAGACGGCTCATCGCCGGGTAGCGGTGGCGGTACCGGCGTCGGCGGTTGCACCAGGTCAGGCGGCATACTCCCCTGGCTGATGCGACGATCTTCACCGTTGGTCAAACACACCACCGGCCAACGCAAGCAGTTATCGGTACGCTCCTTCAGCGTGTCTAGCTCCCAGCCATTCACGAAGTCGGCATGCGCCGTGACCCCATTGCTCTGTCCTGCCATCGGGTCGCTAGAGACATCGAGCTGTGCACCCGGTTCTGGCTGCCAGCGGAACTGAAGCTCTAACTGCGGAATCAGATAAGGATGAGATTCCGGGCAGCCGATGCCTGGCTGAGCATAGGCAACGTGACTGACGTGGTCCGGGGAGTCGGTATTGACGCCGTCCCAACATTGCGGGAAGAAAAGCGCCAACTGCAGCGTCCTACCGTTACAGTCCGGGATCGTACTGCTCATCTCGGAACTACCAAAACATGTCCA
>JAOZTQ010000205.1 GCA_029939085.1 Candidatus Nanopelagicales bacterium | reverse complement strand
ACCGTTTCGACCACATACGCAGCCAGGGTAGACCCGATTTGGGCGCATCGTTCCGCTCCACAGCCCCAAGACATCCCGGCCAAATACCCTGACCGAAAGGCATCACCAACACCGGTCGGATCCGCCTTGCGCTGCTCAGGCACTACCCCAACCTCAATAGTTTCTTTTCCGTTGCGTTCCACCCGAGCACCTTGATCACCGAGAGTTGTGATTCTTACTGGGACCCGGTCCAAAACCTCTTGTGGCGTGAGTCCAGTTCTTTCGTGAATCAGTGCGGCTTCGTATTCGTTGTTGATCAGCATTGCTGCCCCATCAAGCAAGTTGAATACTTCGTCTTTATCCATGGACGACAACTGCTGCGACGGATCAGCCATGAACGGAATTTTGCGCTGCCGACATTCCTTCGCGTGATTAGCCATAGCGACCGGGTCATTGGGACTGATGAGCAAAAAATCTATGCTGTTCAGCCGCTCAACGATCGGCCCTAACTCAATCAGTCTCGCGTCAGCCATCGCTCCCGCGTAGAAGGTTGCGATCTGATTTCCATCCTGATCTGTTGTGCAGACGAATCGAGCGGTCTGGTGGACGTCTGAGATGTGCACCGAGTCGGTATCCACTCCATGGCGATCTAACCAGGATCGGTAGTCGCCGAAGTCAGCCCCGACTGCGCCTACTAAAGATGGGCGCAGCCCAAGTTGCGCCATACCGAAGGCGATATTTGCTGCGGAACCGCCGCGTCGCACCTCAAGGTGATCCGCCAGAAACGAAACCGAGATCGAGTCCAACTGCTCTTTCATCAGCGAATCGGCAAATCGACCCGGAAAGACCATCAGGTGATCTGTTGCGATTGAACCTGTGACTACTACCTGCACGACACTCCTTGGCGTTGACTCGTCGTCAGCGTAGGACATGCCGTACTGGTTCGGTCGCAAGACCTCCGGAAGCCGCGGCGGATCCGCCGTACCTACCGGCAACTAATAGCTTGGCGTGCCTCAGTGGAAGGAATCGCCGCAGGCGCAGGAGCCTGTTGCGTTCGGGTTATCGATCGTAAAGCCCTGCTTTTCGATGGTGTCTACGAAATCGATTACCGCACCACCTAGATACGGTGCGCTCATCCGGTCTACTACAACGTTTACTCCGCTGAAATCCAGGATCTTGTCACCGTCTAGGGAGCGATCGTCAAAGAACAACTGGTAGCGCAGCCCACTGCACCCGCCCGGCTGAACCGCAATCCGCAATGCCAGGTCATCTCGGCCTTCCGCATCAAGTAGGTCCTTGACCTTAGTCGAGGCAGTTTCCGTGAGGTTCACCATGCTGGGAGCCTCGCTGGTCGCATCGGGTGCGTTTCCTGCGGTCTGAGTGCTGTCGGCAGTCATTCGGTTCTCCTGTCCCTATGAACTCTCGTGATGAGGCCTGTTCTCAGAGTAGAACGAAACCACTGATAGGGCTATTCCCTTCGAGGTCTACCTACCAAGCTACTCGTGACTTAAGACACGCCTGGAACACTTGTGGTCGATCTTCGGACGCATGGGCGTCGATGTGAATCGTAGTTGTCCCAACGATCCCAGCCGACGCCCTAGCAGGGGCGGCGCAATGGCCACGCAGCTGCCCACTCAGGGGTAAACCAGATAGCACCGGGCTTCCAGCAGTCACCCAGTGGTGCAAAGATGGTCATGTGAGTACGTTCACCGAACCAGATCCGACGCCGCTAGCTCTGATGCTCTTGGGTCAGCAAGCTGATCCAAATACTGAACGTGGCATCGAATGTCCGGGAGACCTTCCCCCGATTTCTGATCCCGAACTAGTAGCTGAAGTCCGCGCTGCGAAGGCAGAGTTAGGAGATCGGCTCTTTGTCCTCGGACACCACTACCAACGTGACGAGGTCATTCAGTTCGCAGACGTCACAGGTGATTCATTCAAACTCGCTCAACAGGCCGCGGCACGACCCGAGGCTGAGTTCATCGTTTTTTGTGGAGTTCACTTCATGGCGGAATCCGCCGACATATTGACTACTCCCGATCAGCAGGTAATCCTGCCCGACCTTGCGGCAGGCTGCTCTATGGCCGATATGGCCAACATTAAGCAGGTGGAAGATTCATGGAAGATCCTCCAGCAGCATGGATTAGCCGCTGGAACGGTCCCCATAACTTATATGAATTCCAGTGCTGCGATTAAGTCGTTCACCGGGCGCAATGGCGGCGCTGTGTGCACATCGAGCAATGCACACCAATCATTAACGTGGGCATTCGAGCAGGGTGAACGAGTCCTGTTTCTCCCCGACCAGCATCTGGGCCGAAACACCGCAGTGCTGGAGATGGGTCTGACACTCGACGATTGCGTCGTCTATGACCCGCACAAACCCGAAGGCGGCCTTACCCAACAAGAACTAGCTAACGCAAAGATGGTGCTTTGGCGAGGACATTGTTCGGTGCACGGGCATTTCACACCCGAGACTGTCGACGAAGTGCGAGAGCGAGTTCCAGGTATCAACGTTCTCGTGCACCCGGAAGTGCGATACGAAGTAGCCATCAAAGCTGATCTCATCGGTTCGACCGAGTACATCATCAAGACAATCGAAGCGGCTGAACCCGGTTCCAAATGGGCTATTGGGACCGAACTCAACTTGGTGAGGCGACTCGCGCTGCAACATCCCGATAAGGAAATTGTCTTCTTGGATCGCTCGGTATGTTTTTGCGCCACTATGAACCGCATCGATCTACCGCATTTGAATTGGTCTCTGCAGGAACTGCGACGCGGAAACGTCGTTAACCGCATCGTCGTGGATGATGAGACCAGCCATTGGGCCAAGGTTGCCCTCGATCGCATGCTTGCGCTGCCCGGGGTTAACTCCGCAAACGTCTCAGGCGATTAAGCTCCCGCGATACCGTTCGGGGGAACCAGTCCGGGTGCACCCCAGACTGCAAACCAACGGGACAAGTTGTCTTCCATACGAAGCTCACCAGAAAGCAGATCTCGTACTTGAATCTCCAGCAGATTGTCTCGTGCTCCTGAATCTCCAGAACCATCAGATCCCGGCATCGGAGCGAATGGGTAGAAAGTCCCCTGCTTGAACAAATACACCATGCCGAGACGGCGTTGGTCTGGCCCGGTGAAGGCGACCAATGAGCAGAGTAAGGCTGACCCAAAACCGTGATCCTTGAGCGTGACGTTAATCGCATGCAGATCCGTGACTAGCCCGGCCAGATCGTTTGGATCTGCCTGAACGACGAGCCATGTGAATCCGAAGTCGTCAACTTCAGTGGTTACTGCCGGGCCACCGTCGGCGTCGAGAAGTTCTTGGACTTCCTGTTGGACTTCAGCAAACGCCCGACCTTGTGGGGCTCGAAAGGCGACCGAGCCGACACCGGCTGGAGCAAAGTCCAGACTTGCTTGCAGAGTTATCGCGGCACTGGGGAGGCCGAAGAGCTGATCCAAGTCTGGCCGGGGCGGCTTTTTGCGGCCCATGATGTTGTCGAAGAGTCCCACGTCGTCACTGACC
>JAOZTQ010000204.1 GCA_029939085.1 Candidatus Nanopelagicales bacterium | reverse complement strand
GACTACGGCTTTAACGGCGTAGCGATCACAGACTCGTTGTCAGCAGCTGCGATCCAAGCCGACCGCAGCCTGAGTCTGGCTGTACGGCAGGCCCTGATCGCAGGAGCAGATATAGCTCTGTGGGATAGCTTGAGCGAGGCCAAACAAATACGAAAAAACCTTGTCACTGCTGTCAAGCGGGGCCTACTTCCTGAGCAACAAGTCAACGAATCGGTCGAGCGAATTCTCGCTCTCAAGGGTGTCGATCTTTGTTTCGGACGCTGACTCAGTTCGGCACATCCGCTAGGGGATGGAACAATCAAAGTATGGAATCTCCCCAATCCCAATCATCCCCCGAAGATCCGCACATGGTCGTTGTGGGCCCGGACGGAACCCCTGTTGCAGGTAGTGAATCAGCAGAGCAAGAGACCACGGGGATGATCGAACAACCCGCCAAGGTTATGCGGGTGGGATCCATGATCAAGCAACTCCTAGAAGAGGTCCGAGACTCTCCATTAGACGATGCGGCCAGAGAGCGGCTTCGTGAGGTACATGCGCGTTCTATCTCCGAACTCGAGGATGGGTTAGCACCCGAGCTGGTCGAAGAGTTGCGACGCCTATCGTTGCCGTTTAGCGCCGATACGACACCCTCCGATGCCGAACTTCGCATCGCGCAAGCCCAACTGGTGGGTTGGCTGGAAGGGCTTTTCCACGGAATCCAAACTGCGCTTTTTGCACAGCAGATGGCAGCGCGCGCTCAGTTTGAGGAGATGCGTCGACGTGCCATCAGTCCCGCAGATCAGCCGGATGACGGTTCGAGTGACGGACAAGCCCGACGACCTCCCACTGGTCCATACCTCTAGCTCTAGGCTGACACCATGATCGATCCACGCCTGTTGCGCGCAGAACCGCACCTATTTCGTGATTCCCAATCGCGGCGGGGGGCCGACGACTCCATTGTTGATAGGTTCCTGGAGCTCGACGCGAGCCGCAGGGCAGCACAACAGCAGTTCGAAGAGCTGCGAGCTCAACAAAAAAAGTTGGGCAAACAAATCGGTCCCGCCCGGGGTGCCGAGAAACGCGGTGAACTTACTGAGGACCAACAAGCTGAGCTCACTCAATGGCTTTCTGAAGCCGAAGAGCTATCAGTGCGAGTCAAGGAAGCCGAGAGTAAAGCGGTCGACCTAGAGCCTCAGGTTGCAGCCGCCGCTAACGAAATCGAGAATCTCGTTGATTTCGAGGCACCCGTCGGTACCGAAGCTGATTTTCAAACTCTCTTCGAGGTTGGCACACCACGCGACTTTGAAAGTGAAGGATTCACACCACGAGACCATCTGGAGCTCGGTGAAATTCTGGGGGCTATCGACACCGACCGGGCGGCCAAGGTATCCGGCTCCCGCTTTTTCTACTTGACTGGAGACGGTGCATTACTTGAGCTGGCGTTACTGAACCTTGCCATGAGCTTCGCGACCAGCAACGGTTTCACTCCAGTAATTCCGCCCGCACTCGTAAGGCCACCGGCGATGGCGGGGACCGGCTTTCTGGGCCAAGCGGAAGAGAACGTCTACCGGCTGGAGGCCGACGATCTTTACCTAGTGGGAACGGCCGAGGTTCCGCTGGCGGCCTACCATTCAGATGAAATTCTTGATGCGGCCGACCTTCCACAACGTTACGTGGGATTTTCGCCGTGCTTCCGTAGGGAAGCGGGTTCACATGGCCGCGATACCCGAGGCATTATCCGAGTACACCAGTTTGACAAGGTCGAGATGTTTTCCTTTTGCGACCCGGACCAGGCAGTAGCCGAACATCAGCGGTTGCTCTCGTGGGAGCGAGAGTTCCTTGACTTACTAGATGTGCCCTATCGAGTTATTGATGTGGCCACCGGAGACCTCGGTGCTAGCGCCGCCAGAAAGTACGACATCGAGGCCTGGATTCCGACTCAGGGTCGCTACCGCGAGGTCACCTCAACATCAAACTGCACCACCTTCCAATCGCGTCGACTGAATATCCGGATGCGAGGCGACAGCGGATCTACCCAACCACTAGCAACTCTGAATGGGACGTTGATCGCCATGCCGCGTGTGATTGTCGCGCTCTTGGAGAACCATCAGGCCGCCGACGGGTCAGTGGCGATACCCAAAGCGTTACAGCCATTTTTGGGCGGTCGCGAACATCTCGTGCCCACATGAGTTCTGAAATTCTCGGCACGGCAACTCTGCTCGCCACCGATCTCGACGGAACTTTATTGCGCGAGGATGAAACGGTGAGTCAGTTCACGCGTGATGCCTTCACGGCCGCTTCTGCGCGCAATGTAAACACCATCTTCGTGACTGGTCGACCGCCAAGATGGATGCGACCCGTTGTCACTACTACCCAACACAGTGGCACCGCCGTTTGCGCCAACGGCGCCGTCGTGGTGGACCTCGAACAAGAGACCGTCGTCAGGAGTAATCCGATTCCTCACGACGTCTTTGCCGAAACTGTGGCAACTGTTCGACGCGAGATATCCGGGGAACTTTATCTCGCCGTCGAGCAGGCACTACCTGGACCCATTTCTGCGACGGGTATGTTCCCGGAGCCTGGATTCGCTCCCGCCAAAGCCACCAACGTGCAGGTCCTTCACACGCCGCTACACGAGGTGCCCGGAGTCGTAAAACTTCTCGTAAGAACACCAGGAGATCCCGCCGAAACGAATGAGCTCGCCAAATCGGTATCCCAGGCAACAGACGGTTCCGTGACAATCACCCACGCAAGTAAGCAACACCGACTCTTGGAAATTTCCGCCGCCGGCGTTGATAAGGCCGCGGCCTTGGCAGAGTTAGCGTCGGACTGGCAATACGAAGCCAGCGACATCGTCGCCGTTGGCGATATGCCCAATGACATCCCCATGCTCAACTGGGCTGGATTGGGTTATGCCGTTGCCTCGGCACACCCCAGCGTCATCGATGCTGCCGACGGGATTGTTGCGGATCCTGAACACGACGGCGTCGCGCACCTTTTGGCCCAAATTGGCCGAGGAAATCCCATCTAAAGCGTCCACTGTGATGGGCGCCACAATTCCGACGAACCCAATTACCGTCTGTTGAATTTCTTGGGACCGCGGGACCGCAAAATGAGCGGCAAATTCCGAATTTCATCTCTCTGGGCAACTACTACATGTCACCTTCGTCGCCGTTATGTCTCAAAATCCTCTCAGAAATAGCCGTATTTCGGACTCTTCTTTTTCAATCCGCCCTTCGACAATGCATCGTCCTCTGGTTGACAAAAGAACAGGCGAAAGCCGCTCTAGTGCTCCCTTGGGGCGCTACACCCCGACTCGGGGATCAATGAATGAGGAGAGACATGGTTGCAACGCGCACCAGACTTTTGGCAGGCGCCACCGGCGCACTCGTCACTGGCGGACTTCTAACGATGGTTCCACCAGCCGTGACCTCGGCAGAGGCTGCCAACCGCATTAACGTAAAGGACGCGAAGAAAGCCCAAGACATCCGGCAATCCGTCATCAAGGTTGCTCGCAAACAAGT
>JAOZTQ010000203.1 GCA_029939085.1 Candidatus Nanopelagicales bacterium | reverse complement strand
CAGGTAGCTCCGGGGAATACGCAGGCCCTTTTGGACGCGGTAAAGACCGCCCCCAACGGAGCCACGTTGAATCTCTCGGGAACTTACAACGTGTCTTCTACTACCGGCGCTCAACCGTCGGATGCGGGGATCGTCATCAACAAGGATCTCACTCTCGTAGGTGGCACCATCCAGTCCGATGGCAGTGACACAGTGATCTCGGTCAATCGAGGATCCACACTCACGCTAGACGGTGGCATCAACATCACCAATGGTTATGCAGACGAAGGTGCTGGGATCCACAACGAAGGAAACCTCATTATCAAGAACGCCTTCATCTACGGCAATAAGGTCAAGGATGGCGGCAAGGGCGCTGGCATCTATAACGCTCAAACAGGCGTGGTGACGATGTACGACGGGACCATCAACAACAACACCAATGCCAAACAAGGCGGTGGCCTTTACAACGACGGCGGTTATGTGAAAATCAACGGAGGTTGGTTCAAGCAAAATAACGCAGCCTTCGGTGGTGGACTTTTCACCACAGGAACGACCGCCAAGGTCTATGTCAATGGAGGCGGCTTCTGGGCCAATACCTCTGACGGCGGAAACCAAGGTAACTCCATCGAAAACGACCAAGCAAGCAGCACGGTAGTTATCTTTGGTAAGGCTTTCCAAGGCAATGACTACAACGGTGACATCAGCTAAGTACTGATTACATCCGCCGTGAGGCGGGGAGATCGTCCCAGGTCTCCCCGCCTCGCTCGCTGTACAGTCCGGGGAATCAGTGGGAGTCGACGATCCGTCGTTCTCACCCCACGGCTACCCATCAAGGCAGTAGTGGGCATACTCATCACAAGGCCAGTGGAAGGAGGACATCATCGGATCCTTCGACACCCTGAAATGCCCCGATTGCAATACCAATATCGGTCGAGGTGAAACAGTCTGTCCAGATTGTGGTGCTCTCGCTGATGTCCACACTGGTGGTACACGTCGCATTGCTTGGAAGAACGTTGAACCCGATATGGATCTGGCTGAAGCCGACTTAGTCGGGGCCGATCTGTCAGAAGCGGTGCTGGACCGCGCAAACTTAAATCGTGCGAATCTGATGGATGCCAACCTACAGCGTGCAAGCCTTCGCGAAGTCGACCTGGTAGGTGCCGATCTAACGTCAGCAAGTCTGGAAGCTGCAAATCTCAGAAGCGCGAACTTGAACGACGCTCAACTCGGTAACGCATCCTTAGAAGGTGCGAACCTAACTGGTGCGAATTTCACAAAGGCGGTGTTAAGTGGCGCCCGCCTTTCTGGTGCTGACTTGACCGGAGCCAAACTCGAAAATGCTGATCTGTTGAATGCAGACCTGTCGAGCGCCAATCTCTTCCGAAGCTCACTACTCAGTGCGAGTCTCGGCGGCGTCAACTTACGTGAGGCAAATGTGACTCTCGCTGATCTGAGAAATGCTGATCTATCGAATGTGAATCTAGGCAATGCGAACCTTCGTGATGCAGTCCTGAGAAATGCAAAACTGACCGGCGCGCACCTATCGGGCGTGAATCTCTCGGGTGCGAAGTTGACTGGCGCTGAGCTAGTCGAGGCGGATCTCACCGGTGGCAGATTAGAGGGCACCAATCTTTACGGCGCGAACTTAATCGGCGCGAACTTGTCTGGAAGCTCGTTGGTTAACGCCAATCTGCGCGAAGCGAACTTAACGGGTGCAAATCTGGATGACGCAGACCTCAGCGGCGCGAACCTGTATGGCGCGACTATGCCAGACGGCACGATCCATCGGGATTGGCCCAACTGACAAAGGTTCCCTGTTGGGGTCGAATGCTGCAGAACATGATTTCGACCGGGCCTTCGTGTGCGACACATCGAGCCGCCTATCGGAGTCGAACCGATGACCTACGCATTACGAGTGCGTTGCTCTACCGACTGAGCTAAGGCGGCGCGTTCAGTAATTTCGCTGACGCGTTAGAGAGTATAGATCCGTGATGTGCTGGTTATGCCACGGGACTTATTAACCAGGTGTTGGATACAGTCCTCACCCTAAGTCGATATGTATGGCGCGTGGCAAGTGACGGATTAGCCGGTAGGGGCTCGGTCCTTCGAATTTCACGGGCCGACATTTCCATAATTTCGAGTTTCATGAGCCGACGCTTACCATGGTTGGATGTTGAAATCGTCTGTTGGAGTCGCAGGAGTAGCAGTAGCTCTCGTGCTTGGGCCGGGGGAAAGCCTTGCGGCCAACGATCGTGCTGCGGTGATGCCTCAAGTCTCCGAGAGCACAACTGTGGGCACAAATAGCAGTTCCCTCAAGGCTGGGAAGAAAACTAACACGGTCATCAAGGGTTGGAACTCGGGCCGATCAATCGTTGCGCCGGGAAAACGCATTAAGGATCGAGTTCGGATCAACACCCGTGGAAAGAAACGTGAACGGACTGTGATTCTGCAACGGGCAAAGGTCAATTCAAAAAATGGACGGGCGAAGGCCAAGTCCAGCAGGTGGAGTCAAGTGTGGCAGCGCCGCACCTCGCAGCGCGGTGGGCTTAACGTGAAGTTCTCGGCCCCGTTCGCTGGAACCTGGGAGTTCCGGCTTCAAGTGAAGGGCCTGAAGGGTAAAGGAGCGGTGCTCAGCCCTAATCGTCGGATCAGTATTGGCCAAAGTGCGGATTCGAGCAAGCAGCCTACGAGCCCCGCTCGGGATGACTCGACCTTAGTCTATGTCGCCGGCGACATAGGTTTTTGCGGTGGCGCGGCAGACAAGACGGCGAAACTTATTGATCGTGACAAAGGAGTCCTCGTTGCGCCGGGGGACTTAGAACAATCAAACGGGACGATAGAAGACTACCGGAAGTGCTACATCCCTCACTACGGAAAATTCAAGAAAATCACCTATCCAGTTCCCGGAAACCATGAGTACTTCTCCGCAGGCAGTGGCTATTTCGATTACTTCGGTTCGAGGGTCGGCACTCCAGAGGCACCGTGGTATTCCGTTGATATTGGTGGCTGGCGCTTCTATATGTTGAACTCCAACTGCTCGCAGATAAGCGGTTGTGGGGTCGATAGCCCCCAATACAAATGGTTGGAAGAGCAAATGGCGGCCGGAGTCCCACAATGTACTGCGGCAGTCTGGCACCACCCCAGGTGGTCGAGTGGCATTTACGGTTCGGACGCACAGACCGACGCCTTGTACCGGCTCTTGTACGCGAACGGGACGGATCTCTTACTGACGGGCCACGAGCACGTTTACGAGCGGTTTGCGCCAAAGACGCCTGATGGAGCCTTAAGCACGGATGGCATTCGGCAGTTCACCGTGGCTACCGGAGGCATGACCCTACGTGACTTTTACAATAAGGAACCTGGATCACAAGTTCGGCTGAATGATGACCACGGGGTTATGGAACTTCGACTTTCAGCGGAAGGTTACGACTGGGACTTCCGTCCGGTAAAGCCTGGCAGTCGGACAGATGCGGGATCGAGCCCCTGTCATTAATACGGAGCTCCTTGAGGCATTTCGAAACCCGG
>JAOZTQ010000202.1 GCA_029939085.1 Candidatus Nanopelagicales bacterium | reverse complement strand
CCGCTTAACGGCGATGACCCAGTTACGGTAACGGCTCCATTTGCAGGAAACGTGAGCGACATCACGGGTGCGAATGGCATTGGCGTAGAAGCTGGTGCGGCTCTCATGACAGTGACAGCAACGATTAGTGATCTGAATCAGGTCACCTTCGTGACTTTCGTTCCACAAGAAATAGCCACGCTGTATGCAAATACCGAGGACGTCAGGATCCGATACCAAACGGCCAAAGGCCAGTCAGAGGAAATTCCGGGAAATGTGACCTTCGTATCTGAATCACCTGCTGATCCAGATTCGATACTCGACATTGTGGGAGGACAGGACCGACTCTCGTTGCTTACTAGGGGAAATGAGTTACCGCTACATCAGGTGACGGTCACACCACAGTCGGACTCAAGTGTGACAGGAGAACAGTTGCCATCTGTCGGGCAAGTGGTAACCCTATTCAATCGCTACGCAGATCCACGTCCGATTGATTTGCTCTTCGGAGATGAGTGATGAGCCAAACTTCTGACGGCTCTGCCGCAGCTCCTGAAGTCTCTCCCAGTCAAGTTGTCACGAAACCTAAACGAGTTCCTGTCCCAACGATCAACCAAATGTCGGAAGTTGAATGTAGCGCGGCATCCCTCGCTATGGTCCTTGCGCATTACGGTAAATGGGTTCCGCTATCGGACTTGCGGCACACCCTAGGCATCTCCCGCGATGGGGCAACTGCTCTCGACATCGTTAAAGGGGCCGAAAAGTATGGGCTCAAATCTGGTGGAACTATCGGTGGATTCGACAAACTCCAAGGCGTAGCGGTCCCCGCGATTATTTGGATTCGACGCTCACATTTCGTTGTTTTGGAAGGTGCACACGACGGGAAGTTCTACATTAATGATCCCGGCAGCGGGCGCTACAAGTTCAACGCACAACAGATGCAAGAGCAATTCTCTGATGCGGTGCTGTGGTTTTCACCTGGGCCTGACTTTAAGAAGACCGGTCATCCATTCCGTGTCATTCCTGCCCTCGGTGCGTGGCTGCGGCATAGTTTGCGCGGGACAATATTCGCGATCATTGTCGGACTCTTGGTCATGCTGTTGGGCCTAGCTCTACCGCCACTATCTGAGCTCATCGTCAACAACTACTTCACGGCCAATGACGACACCGTTGTTCCTACAGTTATTACTGCACTCATCGCCATTGGTTTATTGCGTGGCGGTCTGGCGATCACACAATACGGCGTCCTGACTCGATTACAAGTGAAATTTTCTCTCGTCGGAAGTGCTCGTTTTCTCGATCACTTACTTCGCATGCCCATACTTTTCTATATGCAGCGTGCTGCAGGTGATCTTTCCCAGCGCGTGACCTACAACGTTGGCGTTGCCCAACTCTTGGCTACGCAACTCGCGTCTGCGGGTATCGCGATTATTGGACTGCTCGGTTTCGTCATTCTGCTCTTCCATTACCAGTGGATGATCGCGCTAATAGTCGTATTGCTGTCGCTGATCAACGTAGTCATCTTGCAGGTGGTTCTTTCCCGACGGCGCAGTGCACAGTCGCTGGTAACCCACGCCCAAAACAATCTCCGTGGCACTACTGTCTCCGCAGTCCGCAGCATCGAGACGATAAAGTCCACTGGCACTGAGGACGATATCTTCACATCGCTTTCCGGACAGCAGTCTCAGTACATCTCTGCCGAAACTCGACTCGTCAATGCAACAGCCGTTATTGGCTCTGCGCCGACTACGCTCTTCGCTCTCAGCAGTGCGACGATCTTGATCTTTGGCGGCGCACTCGTTATCGCGGATGCTTTCAGTTTCGGCGCACTTCTGGCAATGCAAACTATTGCGATCAACATCAACTCCCCGATTCAGACCCTGATGGCAACTGGTTCACAGCTGCAGGTCATTACCGCCAATCTGCAATCGTTGGATGACGTCCTCAAGGTCTCGGAGGATCCGCAACTCACCGAAGCCGGAAACGCTGATCCCCAAGAGCCTGCCGGTCATCTTGAGCTGAAAAATGTGACATTTGGTTACAGCACTACCAAGGCGCCGGTGATTGAAAACTTCAGTCTGGAACTTAAACCCGGGGCTCGCGTGGCTCTGGTCGGCGTGAGTGGTGCTGGAAAGAGCACGATTGGAAATTTAGCGGCCGGTTTACTTCGCCCCTGGGGTGGTGAGGTTCTTGTTGACGGCAAACCCATAACCGACTACAAAGAGGGCGCCTTAGCAGGAGTTATGGCCAAAGTTGATCAGGACATCATCCTTTTCGAAGGTACTGTTCGGCAAAATGTCACTCTTTGGGATGAGGCTGTTCCCGACAGTTATGTAGTTGACGCGCTCGACGCCGCGCAGATTCTCCCTGATGTTTTGGCTAGGACGGGTGGCATCAAGACCAGAGTGTCCGAGGACGGTCGAAACTTTTCAGGCGGTCAATGCCAGCGGTTGGAGATTGCACGCGCACTCGCCACCAAGCCTCGGATCATGATTCTCGACGAAGCCACATCCGCATTGGATACAACGTCCGAGGCTAATGTCGATGCTGCGCTGCGGGCACGAGGACTTACATGTCTCATCATTGCCCACCGACTATCAACCATTAGGGACTCGGACGAAATAATCGTTCTTGGTCGAGGTGGCGTAGTCATGGAACGCGGCACCCACACAGAACTGCTTGAACAGCACGGTGAGTATTACCGCTTGGTGGGACAGGCAGGTGATGGCGGCAATGTCGGAACGTGATGCCGTATCCCTCAGCAATGATCAGACCTCTTGCAACATTGAGGCCGGGATCGCAGATGTATTCGTCAAGGCGAACTCAGGAACACTAGTACCCCTGGTATCTGTTGACGCGCCTGCGACGGTTCCTGGAGCGGCTGGAACTACTCTGCTTGTCGTTCCGCGGATTAACGGAAAAGTCTCAATGGTGAACACCAACGAGGGCGACTCAAGTACGTACGAAGATGCGTTGTCCAGCGTCCTAGGTTTTACCTCGGGTTCGAATCTCGCTGAGTTCTATCAGCAACAAGTCGAACATTATTTTACCGAGCGACAACAAATAGCCGCCGAATCCACCAAACTCGATACCGAGAATCTTGATCGTTCATTCCGCCGCGCAGCACTGGCCATAAAAAAGCCATCGGCTGAACTTGATGAGCCTCAAGACGATCCGCTCACGGCTGTCATCAGATTGATCGGTCGTTTTGAGGGTTTCGAAGTTCGCAAGCCGGTAAATACGCCGAAGGGCGCCGACCTAATCCACCGTATTCAGGGCATCGCTCATGCCTCAGGGATTCGCGTTCGACCCGTAGACCTCTCAGGCAATTGGCAAGCGCCGCACGCGCATGCGTTCTTGGCGCTCGACCAAAGCACTCCGGACGGAACGCCTGTGGCGCTTATCCCTACAAATAAGGGGTACACCATCCAGCGAGGACCTCTGGATGAACCGAAGCCATTGACGTCGGCCGATATGGCCAACATCAATACCAATGGCATGCAGTTCTACCCCACTTTGGATCGGGATCGCCCGGTCACCAGCA
>JAOZTQ010000201.1 GCA_029939085.1 Candidatus Nanopelagicales bacterium | reverse complement strand
AGACCTCCGCCGCCTCGGATGCGACCTGCTTCGCCGTATCGGCCGCGGACTCCGCCGCAGTTTGAGTCGCATCGGCCGCATCAGCTGCAGCCACGCCAACCGTGGCGGCAGCATCCGAGACTCGCTGAGCGGCTTTATCAGTCATATCCGCTGCATTTTGCGCGACCTCACCCACACCACCAGCAGCTCGCTGTGCGGCATTACCTACCGCATCAGCCCATTCGCTCGCTTGTGACGAGACCGCCGTGGAGGAGGAGTTGCTGCCTCGACGGCGCGCCAACGCCAGTCCAGCTATTGCACCGGCTGTTGCCGCAGCAACAAGCAGAGCTTTCTTCATGACAGTTCACCTCTAGTCCTTCCGCAAGAACATTCACAACATGAGTTTGTCCTTGTCTACAGGGTGACGCTAGCAATACGCCACACCAAGGCCAACGCCAGGTATCACCTAGTCACCCCACACCTTCGCACCCAACCAATCTGGATTGGTTTTCATTTCGGCGGGACGAGTGGCCAACTTCTGGTTAATCTTCGGGGAGGAGGTGCGCTGTGTCGCAAAAGATTGACAGTCGAATGGGCGTCTTTGACGCCGTTATGTGGGGCGTCGAGACTGATCCCCTGCTTCGTTCAGTCATCACCCTGGTTGTGATGCTGGATAAGAAGCCGGATCGGAAAGTTTTGCTGCAACGGATCGAAGAGATGACTATCCGAGTGCCTGCACTGCGTCGCCGCGTCGTGGGCAACCCCATGTCACTCGTGCCGCCGCGGTGGGAGTCGAGTGATGACTTCGACATGAACTACCACGTGCGCTTCCGCAAGGCTGCAAACACGCGCGATGAAGCTCACGTTCTTGACGTAGCCGAGCATGTCGCTGAAATGGATTTCGATCGGGCGCGACCCCTATGGGAAGCCATTGTTATCGAAGGCCTAAAGGGGAATAAGGCCGCCATCGTAATGAAGATTCACCACGCCATTACCGATGGTGTGGGTGGCATGGCGATGGCTGCCTCACTGTTCGATCTGACTGACGATCCCAGCCAACGACCGGAGCAGGAACTTCCCGAACTGGAAGAGACCGGCAAAGAAGACGCAATGGAGCGTTTGACCGGCGGAGCCGAGTTGACCGCTAAGACAGCCATTGATCAAACAAAAGCCGTCGTCGGTAAGGGTAAGGACATTGTCTCGGGTACAGTGACCGACCCCATAGGTGCCGTCAAGAGCGGCGTTGATTGGACCGCCTCAGCAGCCCGGATGCTGGCGCCTGCATCGACGCCGATGAGCCCCGTAATGCGCGGACGCTCTCTTGGGGTTCACTTCGCCATTCTGGAGGCACCGTTTGACGCTATTCGTAAGGCCGGAAAAGCAAACGGCGGCACTTTGAACGATGCTTTCATGGCTGTCGTAGCAGGAGGCATCGCGAAGTACCACGCTGCACACGGCGTCTCATTGGATGACGTAGCCGAGGTCAGAGTCAATATGCCCGTCAACCTACGCTCAGCTGATGACGAAGGTGGGGGCGGTGGCGGGAATCGCTGGGTGCCAGCAAGGTTCCCTTTGCCACTAGGACCTGAGGACGCCGTCGCTCGTGTCAAGGAGTTGCACCCGGTGTTACAACAAGCTCGTCTAGAACCTGCCTTGGAGATCAGTGAGCCGATTTTCCGACTCATGACGACGCTTCCCAGGACAGCGATGACTGGTATTGCCGCCGGAATGATGAAGGGTACTGACGTGGCCGCCACTAACGTCCCCGGACCGCCAATCCCGATGTTCGTCGCAGGAGCTCAAGTCAAACAACTTATTCCGTTCGCACCGAAAGGTGGTGCAGCCATGAACGTAGCTTTTATGTCCTACAACGGAAAAGCCGAGTTCGGAGTCAATCTGGACACCGCCGCAATCTACGATCACGACGTTATGGTGCGCTGCCTGCAAGAGTCGCTCGATGAAGTCGTAGCCATCGGAGAAGAAGCAGAATAGTTAGGCCAAAAGCCCTTTAACTAGTAACGCGCGGTCTACCGCCGCGTGCGCTTGCCAGATTGCTTTACAGGCACTGGGGGACGATCGAGTAGATGGCTGTTACCACTTAACTACAGGGTTTGTTGCAGGTTGTCAGTGCACCGAGCGCTAAATGTCTAGGTGGCTTCTTTCTCGTCTTTGTTCTTGTCTGACTTTTTGTCGGGCTTATCGGAGTTGCCGCTGTTATCGGCGCCGCCCTTGGTAGCCGACTTTTTTAGCCAATCTCGATAGGAGTAATTCCAGTAAGCTCCCGGAGTACCGTTCGTAACCTCCATAGGCCGACCGGTACCGGTTGTGACCGTAGGATCGCCCCTCATCACTTTCTTGTACAGCCACTTGGCGTCCGCTACTCGCATGTTGGTGCATCCGTGAGACCCATTGCGCAGGCCAATGCGACTGTAAGCCCAAGGAGCTCCATGGATGAACTCTCCAGTGGGTGTCAATCGGATGGAGTAGGGCGAGATAACGTCCCAGTCCTCCCCCGAAAGTCGATCCGTGCCGATCATTCGCAACCGGACATACTTTTCACCAGTGAGGATCTTGATGCCGCTTCGGGTCTGATATCCGCCTTCGGTCTTACCTAGGGATACCGGGAAACTACGGACGAGTTTTCCATCACGGCGCACGTACAGCCGATGGGTGCCGTTCTTGATGTGCATGACGAACTTACGTGACGTTCGCAAGACATAGGAACGATTGGACTTCCCTCGATAGTGCACTCCATCGTCCACGGCAAGTAGTGCGTCTCGCAGTTGGACATCGAATTTGATCCGAGCGTTACCCGGCCAAAAGCGTTTTGGTCGATATATAGCAGTGCGACGGTCGATCCAGCCCCAAGCACCCGGGGACAGTTTCTTATTTGCGGTGACCGTAATTGCGTTTTCAACTACCTTGCGTCGGGCCACATCGCGACTGAATTTGATTGTGACCAACTGCCCAACACCATATTTGCCTTCGGCTCCTGGCGAGATTCGATAGGTCAAATCTCTGGTCTCGACCTTCGGTTTGTCTTTCTTCGGATCGCTTTCCTTCGGCTTTTTGTTGGGATCGCTCGCCGGATCCCCTTCCAGCGGTTCCGGCTCAGGGGTCGGCTCTTCAGCACGGTTGTAGTCAACGAGTGGAAGTGAATCGACGCTATCTCGCTGGACTAGCGAGTCCTGTGCAGCCGATGGTCCCGCCACAGACAGGGCCAAGACAGCCGAAACTGCACCAGTCAAAAAGATGCGCACAGGTCCTCCCGTAGCTTGCGCCAAACCTTGAGTTACTCCGTGTGGTAACTCGTTACCTCACGCCTCGATTATGCGCTGAATTTGCAGACTTTTCACCTGATTACTTTGTGTCCAGCAAAAAGACGATTTTTCGTTACTTTCCGTAGCGAAATAACAACCGGACATCACAAATATGTCCTATAGTCGACGCGCCTTAGCCAATCACCAGCGGCTGAAATGGATCCTGCTCAGTTGGCAGTTGGCAGTTGGCAGTTGGCAGTTGGCAGTTGGCAGTTGGCAGTT
>JAOZTQ010000200.1 GCA_029939085.1 Candidatus Nanopelagicales bacterium | reverse complement strand
ATGTTTGCGTACTACCAAAAAAAGGGTGGCAAACTGCGGCCGATGCCAAAGAAACTGAAGGCCGGTACTTACGTTTTCAAGTACGTCAATAACACGACAATGCAACATGACCTACAGATCGGCTCGGCAAAAACCAAAATATGCAGTAACTGCACTGAGAAAGTCACGGTGACGCTCACCAAGGGCCAGGTCAAATACAAGTGCACCGTACCCGGACATGCCCAAGGCGGGATGAAAGGCAAAATCAACGTCAAGCGCTAGCCATTCGAGACGGCCGCGGATCGGCTTTGCAGTGCCCCACCGGCATTCACGCTGAGCGGCTCTAGTGGCGCTGGTGAAAGCCTTTTCGACAAAAGCCGCTGCTGTGGTAGGTAGAGTGGCCACGAAATAGCAGTCGGAAACCGCAACTGCGAGGTCCTGATCGTTGTGATTTTCCCCGATCGCAACACAAGGAGAACGAGTTGTCTCTTACTCATCAAGAGCAGCGCGCTTTGGAGCGCTTTGCTGGTGAGGACGTGAATAGGTCTGACATTAAGCCGCCATCTTTACTATACGACCGGGTAACTGTATTAGTTGTTCTCGGAATTGTTGTTGTTATCGGCGCGCTGATCGCCGCACTCGGGCTAGTGGTTGCTGTCGAGGAAGAACCTAAGGCTCCAGTGGAAAAGAACTTCGGTCCTTTCGAATTCTTGGTTTCAACCGAAATGCCGCCAAGTCAGATCCTCATTGCCGCGGGTTTAGTTTTGGCAGCAGTAGCGATCGCAGCGGTAGCTTTTGAGGGCCTGGATGCCCTGCTGACCGTTAGTACGCGGCGAGAGCTGTTGGGTACCTATAGATCAGCAGGACCAAATCGACCACCTGGTGAGGAACTGAAACTGACGGTTCTGGTGCCCGCCCATAATGAAGAAGCTTCACTACCCGAGACCCTGCGGACGCTGCGGGAGCAAACTCGGAAGCCAGACCGCGTGATCGTCGTAGCCGACAATTGCTCAGATGGGACCGTAGCTTTAGCCCGCGACGGCGGCGTGGAAGTTTACGAGACCGTGAATAACACCTTGAAAAAGGGCGGCGCACTCAACCAAGTGCTTGCAAAGATTCTGCCAAGAACGGGTCCACGGGATGTTGTCATGGTGATGGACGCCGATACAACTTTGGATCCGCAATTCTTGGAGGTGGGTGTGGGTCGGCTATCGGATGATCCAGCCCTCACTGCAGTGGGTGGGATCTTCTATGGCGAAGACGGACATGGCCTCATCGGTCAGATGCAGCGAAATGAGTACAACCGGTATTCGCGACAACTCAAGTCGCGCCATGGCCGAGTGTTTGTGCTGACTGGTACCGCGTCAATCTTCCGGGCCGACGCACTTTTGGATATTGCGGCCGCACGAGGAGTCTTTATTCCGGGAGAGACGGGGCGGGTATACGACACGGCCGCACTGACTGAAGACAATGAGCTCACGCTCGCGCTGCGTTCGTTGGGCGGCAGCATGACGTCGCCGCCTGAATGCCGTGATACGACGGAGTTGATGCCTAAGTGGCGCAACCTTTGGATTCAAAGGACCCGTTGGATGCGTGGGGCCTTGGAGAACTTGGCGGCCTACGGTTTCACCCGGGCAACACTGCGCTATTGGGGGCAACAAATAGGTCTGGGGTACGGAGCTGTCGCGCTTTACTTGTTCTTCATCCTGATGATCATCACTGCGCTGTCTGTTGACCGTTGGATCTGGTTCCCGTTTTGGATGATCGTGGGAGCTATCTTCATCGTGGAACGAGTAGCGACGGTGTGGGCGGACGGATGGCGAGCCTGTTTAGTTGCTGTCCTAATTATTCCAGAGTTGATCTATCAAGCATTTCTGCAAGCGGTGTTCATCAAATGTCTCTTTGACATTGCTCTAGGACGATCAAGCAGCTGGGGTCACGTCGACCATTCCGGCGGGAGTGGTAGTCAGCCATGATGCTCCCGAATGGAATCGTCTTCTCACAAGACGTTCTTGCTGCCACCTGGTTTCAGGTACTGGCAGCGGCTGTCGCATTCAACTCTTTGGTGTTCCTGGGTATGACAGTTGCAAAACTCATTCCTTGGCCACAGCAGTTCCATCCCGATTGGGTCGCCCAAAGACTCGCGATAGTTGGAGTGAAAATAAACGTGGAAAATTCAAAGTCGGAAATTCGTAAGCGGCAAAAGACTCAGATCAGCGGTGGGTCGCTCAGTCACGAAGAGGATCCGTTTAATGCCATTCGCGATGCCATCATCATCCGGGATATCCCCTGGGTCATTTCGGTGTCTGGAATATTGGCCGGTCTGCTGAGTTTCGCCGAGTTCCTGTTCCTAAGTGATACCGCAGAAGACTCGATCTTTCAGTTCACGGAAGCGGTCTTATGGCTGATCTTGGGTATTTGGCTCGGTCGAAGTTCGGTGGGGGCTACGGCGCGCAGCTGGATATGGGCCGTGGTTGCAGCCGCACAAGTAGAGTCCCTGGCTCTCCTGGCTTCTCGCGGCGTAGACGAGGTGGTATTCACCACGAGTTTGATCATTATGTCGGTCTATGCGCCGCTAACCATGCGTTGGCGCCCAGCTATTGCGGGTGGACTGGTGATGACAGTGATCTATGTCATCGAGGCCTTGAGCTATGGCATCACCGACATTCGATGGTTCTTGGCGGGTCCGATCGCCGTAGGTTGTAGTTTGATCCTGCTCAAGTTACGGCTGATAACTGTTGCGACTTTGGCGGACGACCGAGTAGCCATGCAAAAGCTTGCAACAACGGATGCAGTCACCGGGGTCTTGACTCGGAGAGGTCTCACACCATTAATCCCCTCGTTGGCGGGATCTGCCCATCGGGTAGAGCAACCGGTGCAAGTTACAGTTTTGCGGGTGGACAACGTCGACCAGTTAGCCGAGTCATATTCGCCGAAATACCGTGATGAACTGCTGTCGGCTGTTGCCGATTCAGCACGGCGGACGTCGAATCTGGGGGACCTGATCGCACGCTGGGATTCAAACACCTTCTTGATATTAGGATTCGGAACCGATGAGGCCGAACGTGAAAAGCTAGATCGAGTGGTTACCGCTATCGGTGAGTTAGAACTGACTCTGGGGAAGGAATCACCGCAAATCAGCGCTACCTCCGTGAGTGGCGATCCAATGTCAGACACGTTCGATAGCCTTGTAATGGCAGCAGAAAATTCGCTCTCATCCGTCTAATTTTGCGGTTCGGTCGCGTTCATTGCGGCAGCGAAACCAGGAAGGTACGCATCTAGTTCGGGTCGAACCGGCACCGTGGCATGTAACCCACTCAGCACTCCAACTACCCCCAGCCAGACGCGGTGAGTAAATAGCAGTTCCGCCGGCATATTCAGTTTGAGAGCGACTGCAAAGTCTGGATTTCGAGGGTCGTTACTTCGAGAGAACTCTTTGCGAAGCCACTCAGGTGAAAAGCTGAATTCATCGTGACGTGCTGGATCGGAGAATGGCGAGAGGTAATCCATGAGCTTCTGCACATCCAGATGAGCGCCACGTTTGATAAATCCACCCTCCCG
>JAOZTQ010000199.1 GCA_029939085.1 Candidatus Nanopelagicales bacterium | reverse complement strand
CTTCAGCGATAGGCGGGGTGCCAGCCGCACTCGTGGGCCAGCGACTGCTGCTTTGACTGGACGGGAAAACGTGCTGAGTCAGAAACGGCATAAAGACTGTAGGGAATTCCAGTCCCTTAGCGGCATGCACCGTCATAACTCGAATCCCACCAGCCCGTGGGGCGACCGCAGCATCAGGACGCTGCTTGAATCGGCGACAGTCATTGAGATAGGTGATGAACTCCGGTAACGAACGACCTCCCGAAAGTGAACGAAATCCGCGCGCTAGTTCCAATAGTCCCAGTAACGAAGGCGGCAGTTGACCGTCACCAGGCGGTAGGACTAGCGGTGCCAATAACTCGATGATCTCCGTGACAACCTCAACAACCGGGCGGTCTCGCAGTTGGCCAAGCTGATCCAACTCTTCGAGAAAATCGGCAAATCTTGCTCTTGCGGAGTGAGAAAACCCGAATACATTTTCCGGACCAGGATCAGCGACCGCGTCCAGTAAGGAGAGATCCCGCTGCGCTGCCACCTCGGTCTCACTCGATAGCGCGGTTGCCCGACGCCCCAAGATTGCGAGATCTCTGGGACCGATGCGCCACCGTGGGCCGGTCAGGTGATGTACGAGTTCAGGGTTGGCGAATGGGTCCACAAGGATCTGCAACAAGCTGGTTACCCAAATAACTTCTGGTGCAGCCAAAAGATCCTGTTTGGAAGCGGGCTGAACAGTTATACCTAGCTCTTTCAGCGTCTCAGTTACCGCCATGACCTGATCATTCTTTCGACAAAGTACGGCAATCTCAGCCGGATCTTGATGCACGATTCGCTCGGATATCTGCTCGCCTAACCACGCCAACTCATCGTCGTAACTCGGCAGTAAGGCGCAGCGCAGCTGAGCCATCGGAGCGTCGTGAGACGAGCGTAACGGTCGAACTTGTCGATGCGTTTCCCTTAGTTCGGTAGCTACCGAATTTGCGGCGACCAGGACCTGCTCACCCGAACGTCGATTGATTGTTAACTGATACGTTTCCGCCTTTTCCCCATCGAGCTGCGGAAAGTGCCTGGGGAATTCATCTATGTTCGTCACGCTGGCACCGCGCCAACCATAGATGGCTTGACAGGGGTCACCTACTGCAGTGATCGGATGACCGTCACCAAACAACTCCTGCAGGAATAACCGCTGGACTCTCGAGGTGTCTTGATATTCGTCCAGCAGGACGACGCCAAAACGTTCACGTAACCGTTCTCGAACCGATGGCACACCACCAGTCAAACTGGCCACCAGTCGCATAGCGTCCGCGAAATCAACATATTGACCCACAGACTTCGTTTCCCGGAATTGATCGACCAGTTTGCTCGTTCGAATTCGACTCTCCGCCGCGGCCACTATGCGCGCTCGGATACCGGCCGGACCCTGCGCAGTAGACATGAGCTCTAGCAGAGCTAAATCATGATTTCTCAGGTCCACGGTCTCGACTCCGAGCTCGGCCAAATCATCATCCATCTGCAGAATCTCATTTGCCAGATACTCAAGACTGCCGCTCAGACCAGTCGCATCACGAGGCTCACAGGCAACCCGATAAGCCAATCGACTCCGCTGCGCATCCGTCAGAAGCTGGGCATCATCCTCAACTCCGACCAAAGCTCCAAATTCCTTGAGTACTTGATTGGCGAAAGCGTGATAGGTGAGTACAGATGCGTCTAGATCATCACCCGGGCGGCGCGGTAGGCGTCCAAGCCCCTGCCGAATTCGCTGTCGTAACTCAGCGGCCGCTTTGTTCGTAAACGTAAGGCCTAGGACCCGACCAGCCGGTAGAAAACCGTTACCCACTAACCAAACAACGCGGGCTGCCATTACCGTGGTCTTGCCGGTGCCAGCCCCTGCCACGATGAGTTGTGGGGACAAAGGAGCCGTCGCAGCAGCTAACTGTTCATCACTGAACGGTATGTTCAGCAACCGACTCAACTCAGCAGGATTACGCATCATTGCGACCCACCCTTAGCTGGGCAGCTGCTGACAAAATCGCAGGTACGGCACCAATCTCCGGGGCGAGCCGGGTAACTCTCGCTACGGATCACCTCTCCTAGCGATGCAAGATGAGCAGTGTGGTCCGCAAGTACCGCAGGTGACTGTTGAACGACTTTGGGTCCAGTCGGATTTTCGGCACGTTTACCGGCGGCTACGTTAAGCTGAACGAAACCAGCCCCGCCTCCCGCGCTGCCTTCGGATGACGCATCCTCAGGCGACTCAAAAGCCAGACCCAGCTGGTAAGTGCGTAACTGCTGGCTCTCTTCGGCTTCGGCGGCACCGTATGGTGTGCGCTTAGTTTTGAAATCCCACACTAGATTCGGTCCATCGATGGAACGCTCAACCAAATCCATTCGACCGATGATCCGAATATCAAACTCCGCATCCGCCACGGGCACCACAACATCCAAATCGACTTCGCTCTCAACCGAAGTCCAGCGCCCCTCGAGCCACTGCTGGGCACGTTCGAGCGCTTCCAACGCAGCGCGACGCTCATCCGCCGCGTGCCATTCAGCGTCGTAACCATCGTCCTGCCAGAGGTCGTCAAGCAGGTGCTCTAGATCAACAACATCGCCAGCTTGTTCAATCGCAATGAGCTGTGAAACTGCTTCATGCACGACTTCACCGAAACGGGCAGCCTGACCACTCGGCCTGCTACCTCGGGTCTCACGATTCCAAAACCACCGCAATGGGCATTCCGTCAGATTCGCGACCGCTGATGCTGACATGGCGATTGGCTGCTCGAGGTCTCGAATCGGCGCTGGTGCCGTAGTCCAATCCGAGACGCCAGGCCACCGTTTCGGATTCGCAGCAGGCACCAATCTCCCACCGTCATTGGCAGGCCTCGCAAGCTGAGCAACACTGCGAGCTGCACCTGGTCGATTTTTCGGATCAAGTGCGGTAGATCGCAGTCGCGCAACAATCTCTACGGGCGAATAGGGAACTTCAGGTTGCCCCACAACCTGTTGCCATGCACAACCGGTATCACTTGCCAGCATTGCCGGTGGATCAGCTTCACCGCCAGCAGCACAAAAAACAACATCACCCGAACTTCGACCCAGAGCCATATTTAGTATCCGGCGTTCTTCTCCCGATGAGAACTGCGCAGAGCTGGTTAGCAGTTCGGTCGGCGTCAATCGACCTAGTTGAATCAAACCTTCGGCGGGATGACCGCCACCGAATACCGATTCTTGAACGCCCGTCACAATGACCTGTCGCCAATGTCGACCCTTACCGCGCCGCAAGGACATAACTGCCACCTGATCTCGATGAGACTGTTGTTGCAGATCAGGTTCCGCGGCAATTTCCTGCGACTCTACTTCCGTCAAAAAAGCACGCAGACCTTTGGTCCCGCCCCACCGCTCTGGTGCACGTTGCGCCAACCGAAATAGTTGCATCACGGCATCCAGATCGCGATCAGCTGCAATAGCAAGTGGCCCAGCCTGCAACGCACGCTCCCGTAATCGATGTGGCCACGCACCATCCCATAGCCCCCACAGCACCTCAGCGGGAGGGCGCCCGCTTCTTTCTTCACGAGCTGCAG
>JAOZTQ010000198.1 GCA_029939085.1 Candidatus Nanopelagicales bacterium | reverse complement strand
AGCTGTTTGCTGAGGCTGACTAACCGTGGCGGGTCGGTAGCTGCCGCTGCTAGTTGTTGATGCAGATCCTGCATATGTGTTTCGAGCTTGCTGAGCTGCCTCTCTACTTTTGCGAGTTGTTTACGTAATTCGCGTTCCTCAGCGGAGCCGCGGGCAGGCTTCGTGGGCGACTCCTGACGAGCAAGTTGTGGTGACTCGGTGTTCACTACGGCTGAGGAAGTTGAGGTGGCTGCTACGTTCGCTCGGAGATCCAGGTACTCGGCAACGCCCCCCGGTGCATGTCGTAGTTTCTTATCGCCCAGCATGACGAAAACGTCGTCGCAGGTCCGCTCCAGGAAGTAACGATCATGTGAGACAACGACTAGTGATCCGGGCCAGTCATCAAGCAGATCTTCAATGACCGTCAGAGTGTCTATGTCGAGATCATTTGTCGGCTCGTCAAGTAACAACAGGTTCGGTCCAGTAAGTAGCACCCGTAAGAACTCCAGTCGTCGACGTTCGCCGCCCGACAGATCACCCAGCCGCTTCCAAGCGGCGTCGCCGGTGAAACCGAAAGCTTCAAGTAACTGAGTGCTGGTCAATTCCTTTCCGGTCGTAACCAGCGCGTGTTCGGCTGTTCGTTTGAGCCAGGGGCTTACGCGATCATCAACGTCCGTTGAACTGAGTCTTTGATCGACGACGGCTGCTGCAACCGTTTTTCCTCGACGAACAAAACCGGTGGTTGGTGGCGGATCGACCCCGAGCAGGAGGCGCAACAATGTGGTTTTGCCGACCCCATTCGGACCGAGTAGACCAATGCGATCGCCTGGGCCCAGATTCCAAGTTGTACCTTCCAGAACTGGATCGAGTTCTGGCTGCGGCCGAAGTGTCATATCGTCGACATCAATCACCGTTTTCCCAAGACGTGCAGTCGCCACGCGATGCAAGGCCAAGGAATCGCGTGGCGGGGGTTCGTTCGCGATTAGCTCTTCTGCGGCATCGACCCGAAACTTTGCCTTTGTCGTCCGAGCGGGAGCGCCGCGACGAAGCCAAGCCAGTTCTTTACGCATCAAGTTGCGACGCTTAGATTCTGCGGCTCGTTCTTGTCCCTCGCGCTGGTTCTTGGCCAGGATGTGGGCCGCGTACCCACCCTGGTACTCAGCGATCTTTCCATCTGTTACTTCCCAAGTGCTGCTGGTTACTTCGTCCAGCAGCCACCGGTCGTGAGTTACGAGAACGAAGGCTCGACGCCCGCTCGGCAGACTGTTGAGGTGGGCCGCAAGCCAACTAACCGCCTCGAGGTCTAGGTGGTTAGTTGGTTCATCTAGAAGCAGGAGATCCCACGGTTGGATGAGGGCATGGGCTAACGCGATGCGACGTGACTCACCACCGGAAAGTCCATCGACTCCAGTATCGAGACCGTCCCGGAAGATAGGTGCATCTAAACCGCCCACCAATCCAATAAGAACGCCCCGCACTGACGCATCGGAAGCCCATTCATGGGCAGGCCTATCTCCCACGAGACATTCGCGAACGGTGGATCCAGGTAATTCATCTGATTGCCCCACCATCGCGATTCGGATACCCGATGCGGCCGCAAGTCGCCCAGCATCTGCCGGCTCTCCGTTGAGTGCGCCTAGCAGGGTGCTCTTACCGCTGCCATTGCTTCCAACAACGCCTATTCGATCACCCGGGTGAATCCCTACCGATACTTCATCGAGAACTTGTCGAGTGCCTCGCTGTACCGACAGTGCTTCTGCTACGAGGTAGGGCGATGGTTTCATCGCTGAGCTTCGCCACAGCAGTTGGCGGCAAACCGAATCTCTGTAGTCAAAGCCCCAACGTCCTGACTGATAAACACATCGCTACAAGTTTGCGGCTGAACAGCCACCACTGACAGGTAAACGATCGCGCCTCCCATCATCCAGCGGTTGGGTCCGGGGCCACCTCAGGTGCAGGTGCAGGAACAGGAGGCGGTGACGGTTCAGGAAGGGGACCCGTGAAGTTTTCGATCCATTCGGAGTAGTAGGACACTTTCGTATAGACAGCGAACCGGCGTGGATTCGCACACGGTTGGGGGCCGAAACTCACAATGCCAGCCAAGCGCACAATTCCGTTCGGATCGGCAAGTAGCAGTGGACCGCCGCTGTCACCTAAGCAAGTATCAACGGGTTTGGCGCCGCCAAGGCCTGCACAAAATTGTCTTTTGTTCTTTATGTCACGCCACATTTTGTTGCATCGCTCTTGCGTAGTGGTTGCAATTTCGGCTTGTTTGAGGTTGACGGAATAGCCACGACCGCTGGGTTTCGTGGATCCCCATCCCAGTACGATCGCGGAACTGCGTGGCTGGTAAAGATCTGGAGTGGCGAGCGGCACAGTTGCTGACGACTGCGCTTTGGCTAACTTAAGTAACGCAATGTCATTGAGATCACGCTTCGGTTTCCAGTTGTCGAAGCGAAAACCCTTAACCCGGGTAACCGGGGCAGCAGTGTCACTCAATGATGAGATGCCCACGCGCGCTACCACCTTGTTGGGTCGAAGATCGGCTACACAATGAGCCGCCGTTACTACCCATCGAGGAGCGACGAGGGTGCCGCCACAAAAAGTGCCACGCTTCGCGGTCTCGTTCCGGAAGCCGATGGCCACCATGCCCGGCCAGGCACCTGAAGTGGCATCACTACCGTTGACGATCGAGCGACCGCTATTACTTTGTGAACTCTGATCTTTACCAGCTGCTGGATTAGCAATTGCCATCAAGGTAAACATCAACATGAATGACAGGGTGAGCAGGCAGAGTCGATAGAGCCGATCTACAGATGTCATGGTGCGTCCGATGTTGAAGTTACTCAAGTATTAACTATGGATGACCCGTTGAACAACAAACAGCGGGTGCAATACAAGGTTATTGTCGCTCTGATCCCAAAATGGCCGTTGCTATGACGTTTGGATTTAGCGAAAAACCCATATCGACTCCAAGCGCAATAGCGACAGACGATCCCCCGCTGACCACGCCTGCGTCTAGACTGCAGGGATGAAGTTCGCCAGAGGCGATTAGATGGAGGGTCAAAACTGTGTGTAGTCCTGCCATGTGCCCGCGTTGCGCCAAAGTTAGTTACTCCGGATGCGGACTCCATATCGAGGAAGCACTTGCCAATTATGCGGCAGATGAGCGGTGCAAGTGTGGACCGATGAATGAACCGATCCCGGTCTAATGAGGTCTCTGGGTGCCGTTGTGGCAATACCCCACTAGGTTTTAGATGTAGCAACTAGCTTTCGGGAGTTCAGAAGTGCCTTCGGATCAGATGTCGCCGATTCCCGGTAAATGGGTGGATCCGCCGCCGAAGCAGACCGCTGGAACGGTCGTTGCGATTGAAAACCGCACGCGGACGGGCGCGATCGCTTACCTTTCCATATTGCGCTTTAACGCGGCCAGGGGAACGTTACTTGCAGGTGGAGCGACTTATTACTCGTTCGTTGCGACCTTTGCGATCCTTGCGCTGACCTTTGCCGGACTCGCCACTATCGGGGCCGAGGAAATAGTCAACTGGGTGGATCAGGTCTTGCAGGAGTTTCTTCT
>JAOZTQ010000021.1:10478-12674 GCA_029939085.1 Candidatus Nanopelagicales bacterium | reverse complement strand
AAGTTGAGGAAGGTCGGATCAGCCTCGACGAATGGCGTCAAGGTAACGAATCCGGCGAGTTAACCGAAGTCTTTGCATGTGGTACCGCGGCAGTGATTACGCCAGTTGGCCAGGTTAAGAGTCGACAGGGTGACTGGCAGGTGGGTGACGGCAAGGCGGGCCCGATCACCCAGCGGTTACGACAGAAACTGCTCGACATCCAGACTGGTGCGGCTGCCGATCCACACGGTTGGTTAGAGCGCGTCGGTTGAGCCAGACACACGAGTCAACGAGGGCGTAAACACCCAAGTTGCCATCCCTGGTTGCCCTCGACGGGTATGCAGTGTCACCATAGGGGCGTGACCACGGTCATCATTATTAGCTAGCGCGCGACAGGCGAACCCGTCGCGCGAACCCCCTACGCCATAAGGCGAGGGGGTTTTTCATTGGTGAGCCGAACGATCGAAGGAGAACGGATATGGCGCCCGACCAGGACTCCCTGACACCGGAGCTACCCAACGACGAGTTTCACCTCTTCGACACAACCTTGCGCGACGGTGCCCAACGAGAAGGCATTTCGTTCTCGGTCCCAGACAAACTTGCGGTGGCACGACTCCTCGATGAATACGGTGTGGGCTTCATTGAAGGCGGCTGGCCCGGTGCGATGCCGAAAGACACCGAATTCTTCGAACTTGCACAAACGGACCTGAAGTTGCGGCATGCGCAACTCGTGGCCTTCGGTGCGACCCGAAAGCCCGGCATCGAGGTTGCGGCAGATCCCCAGGTATCAGCCCTGCTCGCGTCACAAGCTCCGGTAGTCACATTGGTTGCAAAATCTGATGTTCGCCATGTTGAGCAGGCGCTGCGCACGAGCCTCGACGAGAACGTAGCCATGGTCAGTGACACGGTTGCCTATCTGGTGGCTGAGGGTCGACGTGTCTTTGTCGATATGGAGCACTTTTTTGATGGCTACGATCACGATCCGGACTACGGCGTCCGATTGCTTATCGCGGCTGCAGAAGCTGGGGCATCGGTAGGCGTGCTGTGCGATACGAATGGGGGGATGCTGCCTTCGGGGATCTTCCGGGTCGTTCAGGATGTCTCCGAACGCAGTGGCGTGCGGTTGGGTATCCATTGTCAAGATGACACTGGTTGCGCAGTCGCTAACAGCATTGCCGCAGTTGAGGCGGGTGTCACTCACGTCCAGGGAACAGCGAACGGATACGGAGAGCGAACCGGGAACGCCGATCTATTTGCTGTCACGGCAAATCTCGAGTTGAAGCTAGGAATCCCAGTGCTCCCGCCCGGAAATCTCGCTGAAACTGTCCGGGTCTCACATGCGATTGCCGATATCGCGAATCTGCCACCCGATACTCATCAGCCGTATGCCGGACTGTCGTCTTTTGCCCATAAGGCCGGCTTACACGCGAGCGCGTTGAAGGTATCGAGTGACCTGTACAACCACATCGACCCGGAACGCGTCGGAAACGATATGAGAGTCCTGGTAACCGAAATGGCAGGCCGCGCTTCTGTTGAACTGAAGAGCGCCGAACTCGGTTTTGATCTATCCGAGGACGCGGGTGCGGTCACTCGCATCGTCGATCGGGTTAAGGAACTGGAAGCAGGCGGATGGTCCTTCGAAGCTGCGGATGCGTCCTTTGAGTTGATGCTGCGAGATGAGACTGGTGATGAACCGTCAGAACCGTATCGACTGGAATCGTGGCGCGCGCAGGTCGAGCGGCGTGCTGACGGTGGGGTAGTAGGTGAAGCCACCGTAAAGATCATGATCGATGGCGAAAGAGTTATCTCCACCGCGGAGGGCAATGGTCCAGTCAACGCATTGGACAATGCGCTCCGTAATGCTCTATTGCCCAAGCATCCAGAGTTGGCAGATATGAAGTTAGTGGACTATAAGGTTCGAATTTTGGACGGTGTCGAGGGCACTGATGCCGTTACGCGAGTCCTGATCAGTAGCACAGATGGTGCGGAGGAATGGCAAACCGTTGGCGTACACGAAAACGTCATCGAGGCTTCTTGGCTCGCGCTGAATGATGCACTGAAGTTTTGGTTCACGCGTCAGGCCTTGAGTTAACTAGTCAGCCTGTTCCTGCTGTGTTGTGGTTCGATTCTGATGAGAACCGAAATTGCGTTGTGCGGTGAGTTGCGTCCACTGCGTCAGCAGCACACCGAAGATGACGATCAAACCGCCTAAGACTT
>JAOZTQ010000021.1:0-10378 GCA_029939085.1 Candidatus Nanopelagicales bacterium | reverse complement strand
TGCGTCCACTGCGTCAGCAGCACACCGAAGATGACGATCAAACCGCCTAAGACTTCGTTCCAGGCCAGACCTTCAGCCAGAAAAGTGACACCTATCGTCGTGGAGACCACCGGGATTGCGTAGGTGACGGTCGCGGCAATCGTGGATCCTGCCTGACGAATGATGCGCCAAAACAACACCATCCCAACACCGGTGCCTAGAACTCCCAAAATGGCTAAGGCAATCGCCGAAGAAATCTGCACGCTGGGGTAGTCCGTACCGGGATCAACTGGTAGCAGCAAAATCACGAATGCGGCACCAGCCAACAGTTGAATCGAACTGAGTTGAGTGCCCGAAAGTGCAGAACCAGAGAGCTTGAGGCGACTGAATGATGTCGCGAATCCATAGCAAAGGGTCGCGCCCAGCATGGCCGCGATCCCCACCGGAGTAGCGAAACTGCCGCTAAAGGCGTCCCATACGCCGATCAGTACCGCGATACCGACGAAGCCAACTATCAGACCCACAGCCTGAGTTCGATCCGGCCGCTCCGCGGGAATCAAGACGGTGATGATGATCCCAGCGAAAAGTGGCGTCGTTGCGTTCAATAAGCCTGCCAATACCGACGTAATTTGGGTCTGTGCGAAGGCGATGAGCGTAAATGGCAAAGCCAAACCGACGGTTCCGACAATGATGAGATGACCAAGTTCGGTCCGGTTAGGACGTGGCAATGCGCCAGAAAAAAGCAGAATCAGTAGCAGAGTGATTCCGCCCAAAGCCATCCGACCTAATGTGATCTGTAACGGGGTAAAGGATTGCAACGAAATCTGGTTAAAGGCGAATGACATTCCCCACAAGGTTGCCAACAGAAGATAAGACCAAACCCACGCTCGACTCGGCATTTACTAGCGCTTCGTTGTTGAAGTGCGGAATCGAGAACATGACACCATCACAGTGTGCAGCACAAACTTGCTCCTTACCGAGTTAGGTCGTTCAGCTACCCGCCCCCTACCCTGGTTCCATCATGTTGATCACTCGTTTCTCATTGGAAAGCACCGTGGCCTTCGGCGTTATCGAACCGGCCGAAGGTGAAGAGTTTGACCCGGCATCAGCAACGGTGACACCGATGCGCGGCCATCCCTATGGTGAGTTGGATCTGGTTGACCTCACTTTGCCGCTTTCCACCGTGCGCCTCTTGGCTCCAGTGCTACCGGCCAAGATAATCGGGATCGGAAAAAATTACGCTGAACATGCGGAGGAGATGGGTTCGGAGCCCCCGTCGGAACCGCTGGCTTTTCTCAAACCCAGTACGAGTGTCATCGGCCCTCGAGAACAGATCAAAATCCCGGAGCAATCGCAGCGAGTCGACTACGAAGGTGAGTTGGCGGTTGTGATTGGTCGGATGTGCCGGCACGTTGCGGCTGATGACGCAGCCGACGTCATTCTGGGTTACACCTGCGGCAATGACGTCACCGCGCGAGATCTCCAGGAGCGGGATAACCAATGGGCTCGGGCGAAGGGTTTCGACACCTTCTGTCCACTTGGACCTTGGATTCAGACTGAATTCGATCCGGCTGCGGCTCGGATAGAAACTTCGGTGAATGGTGAACTGCGTCAGCAGGGTTCCGGCGCCGACCTCATCTTCAGTGTTGGAAAGCTCGTGGAATGGGTATCGAGCATCATGACTTTGCTGCCCGGTGATGTGATCCTGACCGGGACCCCGGCCGGAATAGGACAGCTGAATGACGGTGACCATGTCAAAGTCGAAATCGCCGGGATCGGTTCGCTAGACAATGAGGTGAGTTTAGGTGACTGAGGCTGCGGTTGACCCCAATGTGCGGGTCAGGTTTTGTCCATCACCCACCGGAAATCCGCATGTGGGAATGTTGCGCACCGCCTTGTTCAACTGGGCCTTTGCTCGACATAACGGCGGCACATTTGTGTTCCGAATCGAAGATACCGATGCGGCACGCGACAGTGAGGGTTCCTATCTCGCGTTGATCGATTCGTTGCAGTGGCTTGGACTGGATTGGGATGAGGGGCCGGAAGCGGGTGGTGACTACGGACCGTATCGACAATCAGAGCGCCTGCAGTTGTACGCCGATACGGTTGAGCAACTGCAGCAGGCCGGTTACGCCTACCCCTGTTTCTGCACGCCTCAGGAGCTGGAAGAGCGACGCGAACAAGCACGCAAAGAGGGTCGTCCGCCGGGATATGACGGGCACTGCCGCGACTTGTCGCAAGCAGAGCGAGAAGAGCGTTACCGAGACGGAGCTCGTGCTGCGATTCGGTTTCGTATGCCGGGCACAGACTTCGCATGGGATGACTTAGTGCGAGGGCGCATTGAAGTTTCCGCGGCGACTATCCCTGATTTCGTTTTAGTCCGAGGTAACGGTGATCCGCTGTATACGTTGGTCAACCCATTAGACGACGCGCTTATGCGGATTACGCATGTTCTCCGCGGCGAGGATTTACTCAGCTCAACGCCTCGACAACTCGCGCTGTACGACGCCTTGCGAGGCATCGGAGTGACCGATTTACCGAACCCACAGTTTGGCCATCTGCCGTACGTCATGGGTGAAGGCAACCGGAAATTATCCAAGCGGGACCCTGAATCTTCGTTGGCAATGTATCGGGAGTCCGGCTATTTGCCGGAGGGCTTGGTGAACTATCTCGCCCTACTTGGCTGGTCGATTGGCGATGATCGGGAGTTCTTTTCGCAACAGGAGATGGCAGCGAAGTTCGACATCAAGCGAGTCAATCCAAATCCTGCTCGCTTTGATCTAAAGAAATGTACTGCCATCAACGGTGACTGGATTCGTGAGTTATCGGAAACAGATCTGGCAGAGCGACTCAAGCCATTTTTGGTGAGCGCGGGTTTGATATCGGATCCACCCACGCCGGAGCAACAGAGTGCTTTAGCGGCAGTAGTTCCGCTTATTCACACTCGAATGGATCGGCTCGATCAAGCAGTCCCCATGATTGAGTTTCTTTTCGTCTCGGATGCGGAGCTGCAACTTGATCCCAAAGATGCAGCCAAGATACTGAAGCCGGAAGCGCTACCTGCGCTTGAAGCAGCTCATAATGCTCTTTCCGCAATTACCGAATGGAACCTGGAGTCGATTGAGACAGCTTTACGAGACAGTTTGATCGATGGCATGGGACTCAAACCACGACTGGCATTTGGACCTGTCCGCGTGGCTGTGACCGGGCGTCGAGTCTCACCTCCGCTTTTCGAATCTCTGGATCTGCTGGGTCGAGATTCGTCACTTACCCGGTTGCAGCGGAGTATCGAGTCGCTGCGCTAATGGCCTATACTGGCTCGGCGGCCGAGCGGCTCATCGGAGTTGGCGGAGCGGCCGTTGGGGTATGGTGTAATTGGCAACACGGCTGATTCTGGTTCAGTTGTTCTAGGTTCGAGTCCTGGTACCCCAGCGATACCGGTGAGCAGCCGGTGTTAACCCTGGCCCCGTTGTGTAGCGGCCTAGCACGCCGCCCTCTCAAGGCGGTAGCGCGGGTTCGAATCCCGTCGGGGCTACGGCATGAGGGCGGTCCGTGAGGGCCGCCCTCATATGCTTTCCGCGTTCCCTTCGTCGCATTGTCCTGATCTTCGTTATCGCATCTAGATTTCGGAATTGGCTGCTGCTGTCGATGCCATCGGATAGCGCGCAGCTGGGTATTTCGGGATGCGCCGTATTTTCCAAATGATCAAGTAATGCAGCGAGACCAGTGGCTAAGTGCCGGTCTCATCGGCAGCCGGGTAGCGGAAAAACACGTCCTCGTTGCACCTCGATATGCACATGAGGGTGGTCGCCCGGCACGAAATCGTCATACTGTGCGCGGCTATTTGCGAAAAAGCGCACCCGCCCGATTTTGGTCTCGCCCGCGCGCACCTGGTCACCACGTTGCAGTTTGACTTTATCCACGTGGAAGATCACTACGCGCAGATCTGGGCGTTCTCGAGGTCTCACAATGACCCTCGTATCGGCCTTAGCGCAGTACAACCGGTAGTCAGTAACGTCCACTACGGTTCCATCCACTGGTGATGTCACTGGCGAGTTTCGGCGGAGCACGATGTCGCTGGCAGTCGCAGCTCCTGTACCTCGGCCTCGTGATGGCAACACGATGTAGCGAGGACCAGGGGTCTTGTTAGGAGTCCGAAAGTTTGAGTTGCCGATCAGCTGGGGACGACCTCGCGGTCGAAGTCGCACAGCTGGTCGGAACATCGATTCGTGATACGTGTACTTCACTATTTTCTTGGTCGGTGGGGTCAACTTGATACCCGCGGCTTTTGCAAATGGCTTGGGTAACTCGGTTTGCTCTTGAACCGGTTCGGGACGCTCTATCAAGTTGGTTGCTACTGACTGAGAGGCCGGTGGGTTGATCAGGCAAACGACTAAACCAAATATGGCACCCGCAGCAAGTCGCCAAACGTTGACAGTCACTTTCACCTCGTCACACATATGCGCCGTCTCCGGCATTGTTGAAGCCTAACCGGATGAGTTACGGCTGCGGGTCAGATTGAGATCTGTGAGGGCTTTATCTGGGCTGCCCTCACCACAGCAACGATGCCACACCGATCAAATCAACCGGCCAACGCGGTAATGACGAGAGTCGTAGCTGTTGCAATCTCTATCCCGGACCCGATCGTGTCACCAGTGATCCCACCAAAACGACGTGACCACCACCGCTGCAATAGACCACCGAGTACTACGGCGATGACCATAGCCGCGCAAACAATCGATAAGACCGACCAGTCCAGGTTCCCGGTGAGGTAAAGCATGACCACTGGAATCAAGAGGGTGACCACGGTAACGACGCTCGCCAATACCGGTGTCACGGATCCTGCGACCCAAGCGCCCAAGCCCTCGGGACGGGCAGCAGAAAGCCGACAAGCCCAGACAGCCGTAACTCGACCGGTCACAACTGCGGATACCAAAGCAACTGCGGCTAGGCCGTTCTCAATCGCGATAACCAACCCTGTCACTTGAATCGATAGGACGAAAAGCAGGGCAATAGCTCCCATGGGCCCTAGATCTGAGCGACGCATCACATCGAGCGCTTCCGCTCGATCACGACGGCTAGCCATCGCGTCAGTTGTGTCCGCAAGGCCGTCTAAATGGATACCTCCAGTCACCAAAACGATAAGCCCGATAGTCAATAGTGCAGCTAGCCAGTTGCGTGCGCTAGCTGCTGCCGGCAACTCAACAATCGAGAAAAGCTCCTGGATAAGGAACAGTGCGGCCACTGCGCCCAATCCGATCAACAAACCGACAACGGGCGCAAACAAGATCATGCCGCGCACCTGCTGCGAAGTGGGTTGGAAATCACCGCGAGGTGCGACGGGCAAAATCGTAAACATACCGAGCGAAAGCCGGAAGGTCTTTGTCATGTGGCGTTGTCTTCCGAAGCGGCTTTACCCTCATCCGGGAGGGCAGTGTCCTCGGCCTGTTCATCTGATTTACCTGAAACACCCGCCTCGCTGAAAGTCGCCATTTCAGCCGAGGTCGCTATCGCACCCTGCAGCATTGGTAACGCCAACAGTGCGCCGGACCCCTCACCCAATCGCATTGAGTAACGCAACAACGGATCCAGATCGAGGTATTCCAAGCACACACTATGCGCTGGCTCAGCGGATTGATGACCTGCCAGCCACCACCTTTTGGCGCCCGGATGCATCCGTTCCGCCAAGAGAGCAGCTGCTCCAACGACGACGCCATCGAGTACAACCGGGGTGCCCCGGCGCGCAGCTTGTGCGACGAATCCGGAAATTGCGCCGAGATCAGCACCGCCGACCTTCTGAAGGAGAACGATGGGATCGGGACGCCATTCATGAGCCCGCCATAGTCCATCTCGAATGGCCGAAACCTTACGCATCCAGGTCTCATCGTCGATTCCGGTGCCACGGCCACACACTGCAACCGGATCAGCTCCGGTGATACCGGCAATAAGTGCAGCGGCTGGTGTGGTATTTCCGATCCCCATATCTCCAGCGATCAGCAGATCCGCACCGGAATCAATCTCCTCATCTGCAATCGCAGCTCCAAGAGCTAATGAGGCTTCCGCCTCAGCCACTGTGAGCGCATCCTCGCGGTCGAGAGCTCCACTACCGCGGCGGATCCTCTGCTGCCAAACGTGTTCCGGAACCGCCAATCCCTGGTAGTCACTGTCGACCGCAACATCAACAACTCGAACCGTCGCACCAGCCGCGTTTGCCAGCACATTTGCAGCGGCGCCCCAGTGAGGAAGTTGGCGACCATCTGGGCCGTCACTTCACTGGGGAATGCAGAGGTGCCCGCGGCTGTCGCTATACCGTGATCTCCGGCGAAGATGACGAGTCTGGTTTGTTCAAATGGTTGCGGCGGACTCTGGCCCTGGACGCCACCTGCCCAGATTGCTAACTCTTCCAGGCGGCCTAGTGAACCGGGCGGTTTAGTCAGCGAGTCCAGATGCTGTGCGGTCTCCTCCTCACTCACCTTATCGGGAGCGGGAACATCGCTGGCTTTGGAATACATAGACTTCAGTTCCTCTGTGGCTTGATGGGAAGTACACAGCCTGCAACCACCAGGTTGACCTCATCGCACTGCGCGGCCACCTGGGCGTTACACATGCCGAGCAAATCCCGGAATAGACGTCCGGAGGCAAACTCCGGGACGATTCCGCTCCCGACCTCATTACTCACCATGACCACGCCCCCCGCAGCCTGCCCGACAGCGGTCGCCAGATTGTGGATAGCCGTTTCGATGGGCTCGCAGTCAACTTTGCTGGGGTTTTCCGACCAAGGTATGTGCTGATCCAAGGTCCGACTCAGCCACAGGGTGAGGCAGTCAATGAGCACCGGACGTTCTTCCGATGCCTCGAGAATCACCGACGGTAAGTCAAGGGTCTCGACCGTTTTCCAGTGAGCAGGTCGACGCGCACGGTGCCGGTGCACACGTTGCTCCCATTCCGGGTCGGCGGCGTCTGCTAGCGAAGTCGCGACGTAGGTGGTGTCCAGATCAGCAAGCCTGCTCTCAGCAGCATGACTTTTCCCTGACCTTGCACCACCCAGATACAAAATACGGCCAAGTTTCATGGCAGAAAAAGTTCGGCGATCTGTACGGCGTTGAGTGCAGCACCTTTTCGGAGATTGTCGTTGCTGACAAATAAGGCAAGGCCTCGATCGTCATCGACGGATTCATCCTGTCGGATACGACCAACGTAACTAGGGTCGCGACCAGCAGCAGCTAAGGGGTTGGGAACTTCACTGAGCTCAACACCGGGTGCCGTGGCGAGAATTTCCGTGGCTGTTGAGGCTGTGATCGATCGCTCGAACTCAGCATTAATGCTGAGTGAGTGTCCAGTAAAGACTGGGATCCTCACACAGGTTCCGGAGACCGCTAAATCAGGAATAGCCAGGATTTTGCGACTTTCGTTACGGAGTTTTTGCTCTTCATCTGTTTCCGCAGAGCCATCATCAACGATGCTCCCGGCAACGGGAACGGCGTTGAAAGCTATCGGTGCGACGTACACCTCAGGAGTGGGGAGAGTCAGCTGCTGGGGTCCATGCGTGAGTTCGGTCGCAGCATTAACCAAGGCTGCGGTCTGCTCGGAAAGTTCCTGAACCCCAGCTAAGCCGCTGCCGCTAACTGCTTGATAGGTGCTGACGATGAGGCGACGAAGTCCGGCAGCATCGTGGAGTGGTTTCAGGACCGGCATGGCCGCCATGGTGGTGCAGTTGGGGTTGGCAATGATTCCGATTTCAGCGTTGCGAGCGTCCTGCGGGTTGACTTCCGCTACTACGAGAGGAACTTTGGGGTCCAGCCGCCAAGCGCTGGAGTTGTCGATAACCGTGGCACCTGCTGCAGCGTAACGCGGTGCGAGTTCACGAGAGGTGGTTCCGCCGGCTGAGAAGAGGACGAGATCAAGTCCGGCTGGATCCGCCTGGCTGGCGTCTTCCACGGTTACGTCATGGCCATCCCACTGCACAGTCTTTCCCGCGGAACGTGACGATGCGAACAAGCGTAGTTCTGCGACTGGAAAAGATCGTTCTCGAAGGATTTCGCGCATAACCGTGCCGACTTGACCGGTAGCGCCCACGATTCCAAGTTTCATGGCTACTAGGGTATCGACCCGGTATCGGTCCGGAATGGGGCTTCGAAATACGAAGGATGATCATGTACTGTTTCCATAACCGATCGTCTTCGATGTTCAGGGAAAGCCGGTGTAAGTCCGGCGCTGACCCGCAACCGTAACCCGTAGGGAAGCCGGAGTGCCTGACGAAGATGGGCGGCTCTAACCGTCGAGGCTTGCGGAGTGGAGTCCTAGCGTTTCTTAGGAGAAGCGCTAGTCACCCTGCTGGTGTCGCATTAGCAGGGAGTTTCATGAAGTTCTTCAAAGCACTCGCCGTCGGCAGTCTTGCCGCAGGGCTAGCCCTTTCCTTCGGGAGTAGCGCGGCCGCGGCGCCCAGTCTGCCGACTGCCGAGGACACGGGCTTGTACGGATCCCAAGATCCGACATTTGACGGGGTATTTCGTCAGGGTCTAGCCATATCGGGATTGGTAGCCGCCGATCGGAAGGTCTCACAATCGTCCGTGTCTTGGCTGCTCAACCAGCAGTGCAGTGATGGTTCCTTCCAGGCATATCGGACCGATACCGAGGATGAATGTAGTGTCCCGGATCCGGAAACCTTCACAGGTCCCGATACCAATTCAACCGCTCTGGCGGCAATGGCCCTCAGGGCAACCGGTGAGTCCAAAGCCAGTAAGTCCGCAGTGGCCTGGCTTCGTGACGCTCAGAATGACGCCGACGGCGGCTTCCCATTTATTAAGGGTGGGGACAGTGACGCCAACAGCACTGGCTTAGCTCTCGCGGCCATTCGTGGCGCCCAAAGTTCGAGTAAGAACAAGGACGTATTGAAGCGCGGACAGAAGTATCTGAAAGGTTTAATGTTGCGTTGTTCTTCGCCTAAGGATCAACGCGGACTGCTGTCGTTCCAAAGTGATCCCAAGGTTCTGAACGAGCTGGCATCGGCTCAAGGTGCCCTGGGTCTACTGACTTCGCTGCCAAGTTCGCCCACCTCCGTTTCGACTAAGGGCGGTGCGATCAAGTGCTCCAACGGCAAGACCACGAAGAAGCCAAAGTTGACCGCGGCCCTGTTGGCAGGACTGAAGAAGCAGTTGAAGAAAAACAACTGGCTGCTTCCGAGTAGTTTCGGCAGCGGACCGGATGTTTCGGCGTCCTCCTACGCAGTGCTAGCCATGACCTCGGCTGAGCGTTACGGCAAAAAGGTCAAGAAAGTCCTAAAGCAAATCAAGAACAACGCTGCTGATTTCACACAAACTGATGGCGCTCCTAGTGCAGGGGCGCTGGGAACGTTACTTCTGGTGTCAGCAGCCACGGATAGTAATCCGCGCTCCTTTGGTGGGGTTGATTTAGTTTCGGAATTGAAGGGCTCCGTTCAGTGAGAAAATCCCGGTGGGCGGCTGCGCTGATCGCAGCGATAGCCGCCGCTGGGGTCATAGTGGCGGTTCCGGCGCAGGCCACGTCCTACCGATACTGGACCTACTGGTCGGGTACCGAGGCTGGCTGGGTGTTTAGTTCAGTCGGCCCAGCTTCGGCTTCACCGGAAGACGGTGATGTCGAGGGTTGGCGTTTTGCCTTAAGTGAAGGACTGGGCGGTCAAGGGGCTAAACCTGGGCAGGACCCGGCTGCGATATTCGAACAACTCTGTGCCGCAACACCGGAGCTTTCTGGTACCAAACGTATTGCGGTTTTGATCGACTTTGGTACCGCGGCTGATGCACCACCAGAGCAAACGCCGCCTGCTGTGGCCGGGCACTGCGCACAGGTGCCACCGGGCTATACCGGAAGTCAGGTTTTGCAGCAGGTAGCTGACATCCGCAGTGAGGGTGGTTTGGTGTGTGCGATCTCAGGCTATCCATCAGGTGAGTGTGCTCCCGCTATTGCAGACTCACCCGAGGTCGCCAGCCCGAAGTTGAGCGAGAACAAGGATGAGGTAACAAAACCGCCCAAGGAGAAGAAGTCAAAGTCGCCCTCAGCTGCGGCTCAGCCGAAACCAACGCCAACGCCAGAACCAAAGTCTGCTCGCCCGACGACGGAGAAGAGTTCAGCAGCATCAAGTGAGAGCACATCCACACCAACTGCCTCGAAGAAGCCTGAGAAAGCCGATGTCGCGAAACAGCGAAGTCGGCCGTCACCCGAATCGACTTCGTCAACACCTGAAGTCACGTCGGCTAGTCCTACGCCCGCCGATGACGTGATCGCGGCGCCGACTGAAGCAGCCAGTTCGGTTGAATCGGCAGGCCCATCGGCGTGGACATTAGTTGGTGCATTGCTGTTTTTGGGGCTAGCTGGATGGGCCGGCTACCGATATCGGCAGCGCGAGCGTTGAGCGATGGTA
>JAOZTQ010000197.1 GCA_029939085.1 Candidatus Nanopelagicales bacterium | reverse complement strand
AAGGGGCTTGGGCCCCAGCGACCGCAAAATATGCAGTTCACAGCACCCAGTTCTGATGGGGCAGCTGGTGCTGTTACACGGACCGCCGAAGTCGACGATGATCTCGACGCGGAAGTTGCGGTGGATCCGAATGCTTCGCGCGCTGAACGGCGTCGGGCGAACCGTTCGCGCTCAAAGAAGAAGCAAAAGAAAAAGTCGCGCCGTTAGTTCATTTAACGTCCACGGCGGTTATCAGCCAACGGTCTCGGCGTTGGCGCAGTTGCAGCGCAACTGCTTGGCAGCGGTGTTTACCTTGAACAACCGCGCACGCTTCGAGCACGCCTGGCGCAGTTCGCACCACCCGCACACTGGTTGTTCGCCTCACGGGTGCATTGCTCCGCGCGGCAGCAGTGGCATGAAGAATCCGTAATCGTGACTGAGCCGCAGGAGTAACGATGCGCAGCAGGTTATCGGCGGGGCGCAGCCCCGCTGCTATCTCTACGACTGCAGCGGCGGCTCGACCTATCCACCTTTGGGTTGCGGTAGAGGCGGGTGGCCCTGGTTGTCGCGGGATTGGAGTGACTTCGTGACGTCGCCACTCCAGTGGCAGACGTTGTTGCTGGAACTTTTGCTTCGCCGTCATATGTTCTCCCACAATCCAGTCTCCTGATGCTATTAGATGTGATTTGATCCGATTTAATAAGGTTTGAATAAGTTAACGCCGACATATCACGAAGATCAAGGGTCTGATCTGTGGTCTGAGTCACCGGATGGTTTGCCAGTCACGCAAGATTGAGACGGCGTTGGATTCTTGACTGAGAGGAGAGCCATGTCAGATCCACTGCAAGATTGGGAACTAGCCGAGCGTCTGCGCCGTGTGGAGCGAGAGCAGGCGGAGGACGAACTAGAGGCCGCCATTCGACTGGAGCAAGGTTCCATCCCATTTCTGCAACGGATTCGAGGTGAGACCGGGTCTGACGTCTCGTTCAGACTTTTGGGGGGTCAGCATCGAGCGGGAACGATTCAGCTAGTGGCAAGCGACGCCGTCGTCCTTGAACTACTAGATATGACGTGGCTGATCCCAGAAACTGCCGTGGTCTCGGCCCAGATCAGCCGAGTCCCACCCGCGCTACCGCCGCGTGGCATTGAACGAGGATCGATGCGAACGGTAATTCGCAGACTTTTGGATACCGCTGTCAGAGTTGATTTCGTTGACGGTAGTAGTTCGGCTGGCAGGTTGACCGAGGTCGGTGCTGACTATCTGGTGCTCACGGATGCCCACTCATTCGAGCTGATTCCGTTAGTGACCGTGCTGGCTCTGGGCTGGCAGGAAACTCAACTCTCACCTAAGCATCTGATGTCGGATCGGCAGTCTTGAGTGACTCTTCCGTCTGGACATACATGCGTTGGATGTAATCCTCCAGATCGCCTTCGCCGATTCGCCATTGTCCCCGGCCGCCGACCTTTATCGCCCGCAAATCGCCACTGCGCACCAGTGAGTAGGCCTGGTCGGCTGAGATGTTTAGCACATCTGCAACATCCGCCAGAGTGAGGAATCGATCGACCACGATCTAATGCTGGCATGGACTCCGACATCGTGCGGGATTCTTAGCGGGTTTTAAGGAGATATTTATGCGGCCGGTGTCTGTCGTGGCAGGTGTGGATCAGAATTCACATTGGTTGAAGTCGTTACGCCGGGCTAAATCGGAATTTCTCGTTCTTCGTGAAACCTCCGATCCCACGGAGTTAGCGGGTGCGGCAATGGCGCTTCGGCCTGAAGTTGTCTTGGTATCGGCGGGATTTTCGGAAACAGAACCTTGGCTACTTTCGCGAATCAAGGGATTAGGCGCCCGCTGTCTACTAGTTGGTTCACCAGATGTCATAGCGGATCAAATGCGAGCCGAGCATTTGCGAATCCCCCTTTGCGATGGTTCCCCGCAGGGAATATCGGCGGCGCTGGACCAACCCGACTCTTTGCAACGAAACTCCGGACAGTTACTCGCGGTATGCGGGCCGGCTGGGTCTCCCGGGGTCTCGACCGTTGCGGGAAATATAGCGGCTGAGACCACATCCGAGTCTGTTTTGATCGATGCGGATCCTCGCAGTCCCTCCCAAGCGTTTCTCTTGGGTGCTCGTGAAGAACCATCCGGTCTGCTGGCTGCCCTAGCTCAGGGGCAAGTTGGCACGATTGATCGCGAAAGTTGGCAGATGTGTCTCGCACCGGTCGCTGGTGAGATTCTCTTAGCCACTGGGACCTCGGATCATGAGGCGTTAGTTTCTCTCTCAGGGACTTTGCCAGTGCTGACTGAGGTGAGTCGAGAGTGTGCGGAACTCACCGTCCTGGATTGTGGCAGCGGGGATTTATCCGATTGGTCTGCCAACGCGGTAGCACGTGCCGATGGTGTTGCAGTGGTCGCTGCACCGACTGCTTTAGGTATGCACAGGCTGACACGGTGGTGGGCCCGACATCGCCCGGTCCTCGCTGGCGCGGTTACGTTGATTTGGAATGGCGTCGGTGGTTTGGGTGCCGCTGCGCTTGGTTCTGATCCGGTAACGAGGCTGCGTGAGGCCTCGAAATTCACCGGCGCAGGTGTGGGCTTTGCAGTTCTACCGGAAGACGGCATAGCTGCAGCTGCAATGAATCGGGAGTCCGGGCCGTTGCGAGTTGTCGCACCGGAATGTGAACTTCGTGAAGCCATTGGATCGTTACCGCCGTTGCTGCCGCCAGCCCCTGTCAGCGCGGCGGCCTTGCCCGGGTGAAGACGCTGCCCAGTTGATCACAGTTACCCGACCCTAGTTGTGGCGCTGTCGACCCAATATTTAGATACGTCATATCTGAAAACGAACAAGTGACAAACTTTGTGGAGACGGCTTAATGGATTGGTAAACGGATGGGTGCAGCTCTCGGGCGCTTGGGTGCCTTTTGCGCGAAATTCCGCTGGGCCGTCCTTGCTGTCTGGGTGGTCCTCGCTGTAGGCCTGACGGCGTTGACTGGCGTACTGGGCCCTACGACAAATAACTCAGTGTCCTTACCTGGAACAGAGAGCCAGGCTGCGACTGATCTGCTTAGCCAAGAATTTCCACCTCAGCAAAATGGCACTTCGCCAGCGGTCTATTACGCGGAAAAGGGAAAAGTAGATGACGGTGGTACGAATCAGAAAGCCATAACGGACGCCTACAAGGCATTAAAGAAGCAAGATGGCGTTAACTCGGTCACTAACCCGTTCAAACAGCCGGCGGCAGGGCTCGTTAGTCAAGACGGGAAGTACGCCTTCATCCCAATTCTGCTTGATCTGGACTCTCAACAACTGACTGAGGATATCGCCGAGCAGCTCTACCTCACCGCTACCACTGGACCTGAGAAAGTCGGGCTAGCTGCCGCAGTCGGGGGTCCGATTGGCAGCGTTCTGTCACAACCGGATACAGGTAATAGCGAGAAGTTAGGCATCATCGCTGCGGGAATCATTCTCACGATTTCGTTTGGCAGTCTGGTGGCCATGGGTATGCCGCTGCTGTCAGCGGTATTTGGTTTACTCCTTGGACTCTCGGGTATCTGGTTGCTGGGCACTGTCGTGGAAACGCCTTCCATCGG
>JAOZTQ010000020.1:3339-12709 GCA_029939085.1 Candidatus Nanopelagicales bacterium | reverse complement strand
GTGCGGACTTGGGACGGAGCCGGATGGATTGCGATTGCCCACGTGCGTCCATCTACGGCCTCGACTGTGTTCAAGGATGATCCGGTTGGCGTCTTTGTGCCACGCTCTCGTGCCGTTGCCATGGAAAGGGCGATGCAGTCCGGTCGAACGGTTCGCCTCGATGGTAGAGAGGGACAGCCTGATCAAGTCACGCATCAGTTGTCTGAACCGCGAGAAGTCGTCCCGGTCACTCACGAGCGGACGGCTATCGCGGTCCTGGCTCGCTACAGCGAGATTGACGAGCATCGTATTGGCGATATGGAGCACAATTATCTGGCGGCTTGTAACTCGTTGCTGGCGATGATTGCCGTGGGGGCTTTTCCTGAGGAAATGGCTCAATCGGTTGGAGCGGCTGCCCCGCGAGTCGGTGATGGCATCGTACGACTCGATGCGGATGGTCTGATCACCTATGCCAGCCCAAATGCGAGGACATGTTTGCGACGCTTGGGAGTCTCACAGTCTCTGGTCGGTAATCCGCTCGCAGATCTATTGGCACGAGTTGTTCGCCAGTGGGGACCTGTAGATAGAGCTGTTCGCCAGATCTCGGCCGGTCTCGAAGTTGGCTCCGTTGAGTTCGGTACCGGCGCAGTTGTGGCATCGATGCGCGCTGTGCCCTTGCGGGGCGCCAATCGGCCGGGCGGTGCCGTAGTCCTGCTGCGCGATATTACGGAGCTAAGAAGCCAGGAGAAAGCCTTGCTTTCCAAGGACGCGACGATTCGGGAAATCCACCACAGAGTCAAAAACAATCTCCAAACTGTAGGGGCGTTGCTGCGGCTTCAAGCTAGACGCCAACCAGTTGGCATGCCGCGAGCAGCTCTGCTGGATGCCGTTTCCCGGGTCAACACGATTGCTTTGGTCCACGAGTCGTTGGCACATAGCCCTGGCGAGCGAGTTGATTTTGACGAAATCGGACCGCGCATAGTAGCCATGGCCAAGGACACAGCAGCTGCTCAAGACCACCCAATACCCCGAGTGAAGATTTCGGGATCTTCTGGTGTCTTGCCTTCCGAGGTCGCTACTCCACTGGCTATGGTCTTATCCGAACTGCTGCTGAACGCGATGGAGCACAGCGGGGCTCAGCGAGTCTGGATCGAATATGAGCGGGATGACTCGCAGATCAAGTTGAGAGTTATTGATGACGGTGCTGGCTTCGACCCTTGGCGGATCGAGGGTTTGGGTCTAGATATCGTGCAAACCCTGGTGTCCGATCAACTACACGGCCACTTAGCTATCTGGAGTGGTGATCGACCCGTGTGGCCACGTGAACTGCCCAATGACGTTAACAGTGAGACCGAACGTCGCGGTGCGACCACAGCCGGTGTTGTGTGTCCGCTTGATTAACTAGGCGAGCTTGGCCCGGGCCCGGGCGCGGCGACGCTTGAGGGAACGGCGCTCATCTTCACTTAGGCCACCCCAAACGCCGGCGTCCTGACCCGTCTCGATTGCCCAGTTCAGGCAGACCTCTTGAACGTTGCAGCTCTGGCATACCTGCTTGGCGTCGTCGATCTGCGCAAGCGCAGGACCCGTGTTCCCGATGGGGAAAAACAGTTCGGGCTCTTCTTCTCGACAAGCTGCGATATGACGCCAGTCCATGAGGTCTCCTCTGCCGCAATCCACCTGGAAGATAGTCAAAGCGCAGGGCAAAGCAGAGTCGCAATCTGCGGTGAGATACGCTCTAGCCCTGGGCTCCGCCCGCATTGTGGGCTGTCTTCCAGTACCTCAAGATTGGCACCAGATTGACGTCGCGACAAGAGGCGACGGCAGGTGGTTTGCGCAAACGGGTGAGGCGTTCGTCACATACCCTGCGTGAATGGTCGGAAATCACCCAGATTTGGCCGAATCGATCATTGCTGCTCCGGCGCCTCGGCTTCATCGGAATCGGACAGACGCTTCAAGATCAGTACGCCGAGACCGGCTATCGCCGCAAGTGTGGCAATGACACCGCAGAGACGAGCCAATGACTCGTTGTCTTGCCCCAGCATGAGCGGGAAACTCACGGTCAGGGTCAGCAACTGGATCACAACAAATGGGACGGTGCTCCACGACCGACCTCGCCATCTACCGATGGCGACGATGATTACTCCTGCTCCGAAAAGAGCAAACGTTACGATCTCCGCGATCACTCCAGGTCCAGAAGCAACTTCCGCTGGACCCTGTGGGCCGCGTGTAATCAGCAAGTAGGCAATAGTTAGGGCGTAACCGATCAGGAACGCAGCTTGGACGGCCGCCGTGACTGCACTAACTCGATCTGCGGTCTGCCGCTCGATACTTGCCATGAGGTCTAGGCTAGAGCGCCTTGGCTGGACTGACCTCTTTGGTGGCGGTGGGGTCATGTCAGCGGCTTGGCGCCCTGGGCAATAGGGTCGGGGGATGCGTGGGCTTCTTGTGGTCAATCCAAAAGCGACGACTACCAATCCGAGAGTGCGTGATGTGCTGATCCACGCGCTCCAAGCCACGCTAGATCTTGAGGTGGCGGTGACCGATCACCGGGGTCACGCTCGGGAGCTCGGCGAGCATGCTCTGCGCAGCGAAATGGATGTTGTTGTCACCCTCGGTGGCGACGGCACGATCAACGAAGTTGTAAACGGAATCCTTATTGACGGCCCGGGACCAAATGTTCCAGCACTCGCGACAGTTCCCGGCGGATCCGGCAATGTCTTGGCGAGGTCGTCGGGTTTACCGCGAGATCCGGTTGAGGCGACCGGCGTACTCATTGCGGGTCTTGAGGATAAGCGTTTTCGCACGATCAACCTTGGCATCGCATCTGATCGTTGGCTAACCATGAGTGTCGGGATGGGATTGGATGCCGAGATCATCTCAGCGATGGAGGCGGCAAGAGAACGAGGTAAGAAAGCCACACCGACGCGCTACTTCATGACTACGTTGCGGGAATATTTCGCTGGTACAGATCGTCGGAACCCCATGATTACCGTCGAGCGACCTGATGAAGAGGATGTCGACGATGTGTTCTTGGCGATTGTTCAAAATGCAGCTCCATGGACGTTCTTTGGGGATCTGCCGGTAAATCCCAACCCGGAAGCAAGTTTTGATCGCAATCTGGATGTCTTCGCCATACGTGATCTTCGTGTGCTGCCTTCCTTACGTTGGACCCGCAGATTGCTCATGGGAAGTTCGGCGGGTTCGGCCAACGGTCTTTTCGTGGGACGAGATATCAAGGAAATGACATTGCGGGCTGATCGTCCAACTGCCGTTCAACTAGATGGTGAAAGCCTCGGCGAGTTAACGGAAGTGAAGGTTAGCTCGGTGCTTCGGGCGCTGCGGATAGTCGTCTGACTAGTACTCGTCACCCAGACCGGCTCGTAACTTAACCAGTGTCCGGTTCAGCAGCCGCGAAACATGCATCTGTGAGATTCCAAGTTCGTCTGCGATTTCGGATTGCGTTCGATCCTGAAAGAACCTCATCACCAATATGGCGCGCTCTCGCTCCGGTAGTTCATTAAGGAGCGGTTTCAAAGATTCCCGGTTCTCAATATCCTCGATCGCGTCGTCTAGCGAACCCAGAACGTCCTGAAGCGAAGCGCCGCCATCCTCGCTCTCGTTATCGGACGAAGAAGAGTCAATCGATGCTGTTGCGTAGGCCTGGGCCGACTGGAGCCCTTCCAGAACCTCGTCTTCGGAAATGTTGAGATGCTGAGCCATCTCCGGAACCGTAGGTGATCGCCCAAGCTCCTGCGAGAGTTCCGAAGAGGCTCGATTGATCGCCAATCGAAGTTCTTGTAAGCGCCGGGGTACGCGGATGGCCCACCCTCGATCCCGGAAGTGCCGCTTTATTTCACCAATAATGGTTGGCGTGGCGTAGGTGGAGAGTTCAGCGCCTCGTTCCGCATCGAATCGGTCGACAGCCTTGATGAGGCCCATAGTGCCGACCTGAACGAGATCATCGTATGGTTCGCCCCGATCACGAAACCTGCGAGCAAGATGTTCCACCAGAGGCATGTTCATCAGGACAAGTTCGTCCCGAATCTGTTGATAACCGGGATCGCCGGACTTTAGCCCCCGAAACTGCTCCAAGAGTTCATGCTCGTGATCTCGATCGCGCTCAGTCCAGCGCGCGGTGGTATTCACTGCGTCAACGCTCCGGCTGAATCGACAGTCAGCGAGAGCCGGATACGTTCCTCGGCAAGCACTGCGTCCACCTCGTCAACTAGCGCGCTGAGCACGGTCCACGCAAAGGTTGTGCGGCGTGGTGGTCGACCCGACTTCCCTTGTGAAACGAGTTCTACTAACAGTCCGTCAGTGGAGTTTTGCCAACTGATTTCCAACTCGGAATCCGGTTGGGCATCAACCAAAAGCAGCGACGCCGCCTCATTCACGGCAAGAGTCGTGTCCTCGATCTTCTCGATCGAGAAATCCATACGGGCGCAGACGGCTGATGTCGCAGCACGCGCAAGCGACAAATAGGCGCTTGACGCCGGTATGGTGAGGCGGATCGCGGCCTCGGCTTGATTAGTCACCGAATCAGGCTTTCTTGGTCTCCCAGAAGATCTCCGAGATACGGTCGATCTTCCCCAACAGGTCATCTGCCACGGCAACGTCGGTCGTTCCCTTGGTGCCACCTGCGCCAGCTAACTTCGTGGCGTCGTTGAAAAGGGTATTGAGCTCGGGATACTTCTCAAAGTGTGGTGGCTTGAAGTAGTCGGTCCAAAGAATCCAGAGATGCTCTTTAACGAGGTTTGAGCGATCTTCCTTGATGGAAATCGCACGGGCTCGGAAATCGGCATCATCCGAAGCGTTGTGCTTTTCCATACAGGCTTTGACTGACTCTGCTTCGATTTTCGCCTGAGCGGGATCGTAAACGCCGCATGGCAGGTCGCAGTGAGCGTTGAGGGTGACGCGGGGGGTAAGGAATTTGAGAATCATATTGTTCCTTTTCTCTAGCGGTACAGCCAGGTCAATGTCGAGATGTACTCTCGTGACCCTACCCTCACAGAGATGCAGCCGCGAGACCTCATGCCTACTGAGTCCCCAATCTTTACCGCAGCGATAGCTGGAGACTCGATGCTTCCTGTGCTGCGAGCTGGTGATTGGGTCCTGGTGCGTCGGACTCGTGGCACCCAATCAGGCCACATCATAGCGATCCAAGATCCACGTAAACCGGAACGGATTTTGGTCAAACGCGCTATCAGGCCAATGGCAGGCGGTTGGTGGGTATTGGGTGACAACCCAGAGCGGTCGACCGATAGCCGTAGCTTCGGGCCTGTCTCTGGGGAACTCGTACTCGGCCGGGTAGTGGCTCGCTACTACCCGCTTCCGTTCCGCTGGTTTGGGTTTTTCTGATCGTCATCAGCCCAGATAATTCTCGGGCTAGTTATTGAGTTGGCTCGGATGTCGTACTTCTTCATGACGGTCTGGTAATAGCCGGAGTCAATGAGTTGCTGGAGCGCACGCTTTACGGTGCGCGTGAGCTTGCGCGCATCTGGTGCGGTAACCCACGCAACCGGAAGAACTTCGCGTACGGGACCTATTGCCGAGAGTAGATCCGGGTAGCTGGTCAACAGGCTTTCGCTCACAATGCTCTCGGTTAAGAACAGTGAAATTTTGTTGGATGTGAGAGCGGCAGTTGCCGATTCTAAGTTGGTGAAGGGAATTACCTTCAGCTGCGGAAGTTGTTCCTTTCGGCATGCCTTGGCTTCCTGCAAGAGCTGATTGATCTGGAAGGTTCCCTCCAATGCTCCTATGTCAAGGCCGCATCGTGAGGTTGTCTGGGAGTCAATATCTCCCGACGAGATGAGTTGCGAACCTGATTGAGCGAATACCACCGCGTTGTTGCGCAGCGGTCGGTCTGGTCGCACGGTGAGGGTTGCGGCACCTAGATCGAACTGACCGGTTCGAACGGCAGTGGGTATGGCCGAGAACGCGTCGACGGTGTAGCCAGGCGTTAAATCCATGACTTCGGCAACGGCAGTCACTAAATCAATCTCAGCACCCGTGAGTTCCCCGTCGACATTGAGGAATTCCATGGGTGGGTAGTTCGGGTCAGTGGCCACCGTAAGCGTTCCTCGCTCTCGGATGGGCGCGGGGACGCTTGCTGCGATATCCGTGTTCACGGTCGGTTTGGCAGGCTCGGGAGCAGGCTGCGGTTCGGAACTACTACAGCCGGCGAGAAGGACTGTAGCCAGCACGATTGTTATTGGAATCCGCACATGTGCGAGGATTACATAGTCTGGTCATGTCCAGCGAAACACCCATGTGTAGGAGAGGGGTCGCGTGTCGCAATCTGCTGATCCGGGGTCCCAACCGGCGTCTGATTCCCAGCGCTCTCATGATCCTGCATTTCCGCTGCATCATGGTGGGAAAATCGAAGTGCGTCCCACGGTCAGAATCCGTGACGCTGAGGGGCTCTCATTGGCCTATACCCCAGGAGTCGCACGAGTCTCACAGGCCATCGCATCAGATCCGGCCCTAGCCTACGAGCTCACTTGGAAATCCAACACTGTTCTGGTTGCAACGGATGGCACTGCAGTCCTGGGTCTAGGAAATATCGGTCCCATGGCTGCGCTCCCCGTTATGGAAGGCAAGGCACTGCTTTTCAAGGAGTTTGCCAATGTGGATGCGGTTCCTATCTGTTTGGATACCGCTGACGTGGATGAAGTCGTCGAAACTATCCGACGAATTGCTCCTGCTTACGGCGGTATCAATCTGGAAGACATCTCCGCACCACGGTGCTTCGAGATCGAAGAACGTTTGCAAGAGGAACTTGAAATCCCCGTATTTCATGACGATCAACATGGGACTGCAATCGTTGTGACCGCGGCACTCATGAATGCCGCGCAGGTAACCGGTCGCACGCTTGCCGACCTACGCGCTGTCGTATCGGGTGCCGGGGCTGCGGGAGTTGCTGTAACGAACATGTTGCTCGACAGCGGCATCGGCGACATTGCCGTCGCAGACTCACGGGGTTTAATCGAACCTGGCAGATCAGATCTCACCCCTGTGAAGCAAAAACTGGCAGAGAGCACGAATCGAGCCGGTATTTCCGGTTCTATCGAGACGGCACTGGCGGGAGCTGACGTCTTCATCGGTGTGAGTGCCGGTCAAGTATCCGAGGACGCCATCGCAAAGATGTCTTCAGAAGCGATAATCTTTGCGCTGGCAAACCCGAACCCGGAGGTGGCGCCCAGGATCGCCGAAAAGTACGCCGCAATTGTGGCTACTGGGCGATCCGACTACCCCAATCAAATCAATAATGTATTGGCATTCCCCGGCGTATTCCGTGGCGCATTAGATGTGCAAGCTACGCGGATCACACCGCGAATGAAGGTTGCGGCAGCCGAGGCCATCGCGGGAGTCGTAGGCGAAGAGTTGGAGCCCAATCACATAATCCCTAGCCCATTTAACCCCCGAGTGGCCGTTGAGGTGGCTCGACGAGTTGCTGAGGCCGCTCGATTTGATGGCGTCGCCGGGGTGGAAAGTCCAGATCGCGCGTAGTGAGTTGCAGCTGATTCAGTGCGGTCTAATTGGAAAGGACCCTTATGTTTGCAGTCTATGCAGAGTCCTTTAGCGTCGAGGATCCGATGTCAGGACTCGTTATTGGCGAGCGCCCAGATCCGGAAGTCGCACCCGGCTGGAGTCGTGTCGCAGTGCGAGCAGCCAGCGTCAATCACCATGACTTATGGACCTTGCGCGGTATCGGAATAACCCAAGATCGACTACCGATGATTCTCGGCTGTGATGCAGCAGGACTCGATGACAACGGTAATCCCGTCTTAATCTATCCAGTCATCGCTGACCCCTCGTACGAGGACGAGTCACTAGATCCGGAACGAAGCCTGTTATCGGAAGTGCATCAGGGCACTTTCGCCGACTATGTCGTCGTTCCTTCGCGCAATCTCCTAGCGCTTCCCCCCAGCATGACCATGGCCGAAGCTGCATGTTTGCCTACAGCCTGGTTAACCGCCTACCGGATGCTTGCGGTGCGATCAGGATTGCGCGCGGGCGACACCGTCCTAGTTCAAGGTGCCGGAGGCGGTGTGGCCACGGCGGCAATAGCTCTTGCTCGGGTCATGGGCATGCGAGTGTGGACAACTTCACGAGACGAGGCGAAGCGAGCAGCAGCTCTTGAGCTAGGTGCTCATGAAGCCTTTCCCGCTGGCGCAAGGCTGCCGGAGCGCGTAGATGCGGTAATGGAAACCGTGGGCGCCGCGACTTGGGATCATTCGCTCAAGTCACTGAAGCCGGGTGGGCGGATAGTGGTTTCCGGAGCGACTTCTGGTCCGAACCCACCTGCAGATCTTGCCCGAGTTTTCTTTAAACAACTGTCAATCGTTGGCTCAACTATGGGCACCAGACGTGAACTTGAGCAGTTGATTTCCTTATGCGATGTCAGCGGAGTTCGTCCCATCATCGAGGAAGAGTTTGTGATGACTGAGGCGGCGACCGCTTTGCAACGGATTGCCAGTGGAGACGTATTTGGCAAGTTCGTTCTCACCCGCGATTAAGTCCCACTATTCCCCATTGGCCAGGAGGCAATCGTGTACGACAGTGATCGAGGTATCGAAGAGTTGCTACAGCGTCGCGAAGGTGAGTCGCTGTCAGTTGACTGGTTAGCCGAGCAAATGCGGACATTCGTAGACTTACACCCGAATTGGGAAGATGCGGTCGGACGGTTGGCTGCTTATTTGGCTCGAGAAGATGACGAGATGTAGCCGGTCTGAGTTACCTCGCCGGTCTGCGGCAAGTTAGGATCTGCACTGACGTTATCTACGCAACTGGTGCCAATCGATACGTGGTGCCGTGGGCCCGATCATTTAGGAAGGTTCAATGGTTAGTGCTTTTCTGGTTACGCGACTGCCACTGAATACTTCGGAACCTGACGTCACACCTTCGATTGATCCCAAAGAGGTTCAGAAGAACCTCAACAAACTGTCAGACAACATCGCCGACCCATCATGGTGGGTAAACGAGGTACTTCCCGGTGGGATAAAGATCGCCATCATAATCATCGGGGCCATTTTTCTCCGAGCTCTTTGCGCGCGTTCGATCAAACGTTTAGTCGAACGCAGCGCCAAGAAGCAACTAGATGCAGTGGAGGCATCGGGTGAGCCCTCTTCAACTCAGTTGATCGCGGCTCAGCGATCGGCTCAACGTTTCGAGACTCTCGGGTCGCTTTTCCGAAACGTCAGCACACTCATCATCTACACCATTGCGACTCTCCTGGTGCTGGCCAACTTGGGTTTCAATCTTGGACCGCTGATCGCGGGTGCCGGAATCCTGGGTGTGGCTCTGGGTTTCGGTGCTCAGTCGCTGGTCGCGGATTTCCTTTCAGGTGTTTTCATCATTATGGAAGATCAGTATGGGGTTGGTGACGTAG
>JAOZTQ010000020.1:0-3239 GCA_029939085.1 Candidatus Nanopelagicales bacterium | reverse complement strand
GAAATGAACTGCCACGCCCCTTGGTTTGCCGGCTCTTCCTGGACCCAAAGGAATTCGGCGCTCTCTGGATACCGCGACAACTCCTCGGGCAGTGTCCGCACTGGCAGCGGATATGGTCGCTCAATCCGGATAATTGCTACGTCTTCGGCCTCACGCCGCTCGCGTTCAGCGGCAAGTTCGTAGTAGATCTTGCCGCTACACATGATGACCTTGCGCGCGTTTGCTGCGTTGATTTTTTGGTCACCGATGATGGCTTTGAAGGTTCCCGAAGTGAAGTCGGACAATGAGGAAGTTGCGGCTTTCGCTCGCAGCAGTGACTTCGGCGTGAAAATCACCAAGGGGCGGATCATCCGTGACAGCGCCTGCCACCTAAGTAGGTGAAAGTACGAGGCTGGTGTCGAGGGGATAGCGATTGTCATGTTGTCCTCGGCGCACATCTGCAAATAACGTTCCATACGCGCCGAAGAGTGGTCGGGCCCCTGCCCTTCGTAACCGTGCGGAAGCAGCAAAGTCACAGCAGAACGTTGACCCCATTTCTGCTCACCAGAGGAAATGAACTCATCCAAGATGGTCTGGGCGCCGTTGGCGAAGTCCCCGAATTGGGCCTCCCACATCACGAGAGCTTCAGGTCGCGCGACCGAGTAACCGTATTCAAAGCCCATCGCAGCGAACTCGCTGAGTAAGGAGTCATAGACGTAGAGTTTCCCGCCATCCGCGTAACAACGCTTGAGCGGTTTGTAATGCCATCCAGTGGATTTATCGACGATAACTGCGTGCCGATGTCCGAAGGTTCCGCGGCGAGAATCCTGACCGGCAAGACGAACGGCGCGTCCTTCGTTCACAAGTGAACCGAATGCCAGAGCTTCGCCCATACCCCAGTCAATGTTGTCATTTTCGACCATTTGTACTCGTCGCTTGAGCTGGGTCTCGAGACGTGGGTGTACGTGGAAATCCTCGGGAAGATTGATTTGTGAGTCGACCACAAGACGGACCTGCTCGGTGGTTATTGATGTATCGACTTCAGCAGCCGGCCGTTGCGGCTTGAGGGCCTGGGCCCCCTCGCGTTCAACTTCCGCTGACGTTGGGGTGAAGGATTCTTCGGGTCCCAGGGATTCTTTAGTGTCTTGGAATACGGCCTCGAGTCGTTCCTGAAAATGTTTGAGCGCCTCTTCAGCTTCTTGAACGGTGATGTCCCCGCGACCAATCAACTGCTCTGTATAGGTTTTTCTGGTTGAACGTTTTTGATCAATGATCGAGTACATCATCGGTTGGGTCAGGCTCGGGTCGTCTGCCTCGTTGTGCCCGCGACGCCGGTAGCAGACCAAGTCAATAACGATGTCTTTTCCAAAGCGTTGTCGGTACTCGAATGCCAACTTAGCCACCCACACGGCTGCTTCGGGATCGTCGGCGTTCACGTGCAGGATAGGCGCCTGAATCATCCGCGCGACGTCAGTGGAATATTCCGATGAGCGGCTGTATTGAGGTGATGTCGTAAACCCAACCTGGTTGTTGACCACGATGTGAACCGTCCCACCCGTGCGATACCCCTGAAGCTGAGACAGATTTAGGGTTTCGGCAACAACTCCTTGCCCAGCGAACGCGGCATCGCCATGCATCAAAATGGGAAGGATTTGATGTCGGGTTGCCTTGGGCAACTGATCTTGTTTGGCCCGAACGATCCCTTCCAATACGGGATCGACGGCTTCTAGATGTGAGGGGTTGGCGGCCAGATAGACCTTGGTTTCAGCCCCGTCATCTGCAACGTACTTGCCCGATGTGCCGAGGTGATACTTCACGTCGCCGGAGCCCTGGACCGAACCAGTTCCGTAGTTGCCCTCGAACTCCCTAAAGATATGTGAGAACTGCTTGCCGCCAATGTTGGTCAATACGTTGAGGCGGCCTCGATGAGGCATGCCGATACAAATTTCTTCGATTCCGTCATGTGCGGCCTCATCCATAACAGCGTCTAAGAGTGGGATAACTGTTTCGCTGCCCTCGAGCGAGAATCGCTTCTGCCCGACGTATTTTGTGTGCAAAAACGTTTCGAATGCCTCGGCTTCGTTGAGTTTGCGCAGAATCCGGAGCTGATCATCACGAGGCACACGTTCCTGAGGTACTTCAACCCGCTCTTGAAACCATTCCCGCTGTTCCGGGTCTTGGATGTGCATGTACTCGATTCCGACAGTGCGGCAGTAGGAATCTCTGAGCACTCCCAGGATGTCGCGCAGTTTCATCAGCGGTTTTCCACCGAACCCACCGGTGGCGAATTCTCTATCCAGGTCCCAGAGAGTCAGATCATGCTCCAGTACCTCCAGATCTGCGTGATAGCGCTGGTGATACTCGAGGGGGTCGGTGTCCGCAATGATGTGCCCGCGAACCCTAAATGCGTGGATCAGTTCCTGGACTCGGGCGGTCTTGTTGAGATCTGTGTCGTGCGTCGCCGAAATATCGCGAGACCAACGAATAGGAACATATGGAATGCGGAGTGCGCGGAAAACTTCATCGTAGAAGCCGTCCTCACCTAATAACAGTCGGTGTATCTGGCGCAGGAATTCACCGGACTGCGCACCTTGGATGATTCGGTGATCGTAAGTAGACGTCAAGGTCAGCGTTTTGGAAACCGCATTGCGTGCGAGAGTCTCAGCGCTAGCTCCCTCCCATTGAGCCGGATATTCCATGGCGCCGACGCCGATGATGGCACCCTGACCGGACATAAGCCGGGGAACCGAGTGCACTGTTCCTAAGGTTCCTGGATTCGTGAGTGTGATCGTCGTGCCAGCAAAATCCTCGACTGCCAACTTTCCGGTTCTGGCACGTCTCACAAGATCCTCGTATGCGACCCAGAACTCGTCGAAACTCATGGACTCAGCAGCCTTGATGCTCGGAACCATGAGTTGGCGACTTCCGTCGGGCTTAGGAAGATCAATAGCCAAACCGAAGTTGATGTGAGCCGGCGTCACCAAGACTGGCTTATCATCGGTCTCACCGAAGTAGCGGTTCATCTCCGGAAGAAGTTTCAGCGCCTTCACCACGGCATAGCCGATGAGGTGAGTGAACGAGACCTTGCCACCCCGGGCACGACTGAGATGGTTATTAATCACGACTCGGTTATCAATGAGTAATTTGGCGGGTACCGCGCGGACGCTCGTCGCTGTTGGAATCGTTAACGACTCCTCCATATTGGTTGCCACGCGGGCAGCAACGCCCTTTATGGGTGCCGAGGTTGTGTCTTTGGCAGT
>JAOZTQ010000196.1 GCA_029939085.1 Candidatus Nanopelagicales bacterium | reverse complement strand
CCAGTAACTTCGAGTACCGGCTCACCGTCTGATTCTCCCAGCAGGTCGAAAACTGGCCCGGGAGATCGCACCAGGAAAGGGACGGGAACCAGGATCGCAGCGATTACAACAATCACCAGCAAAGAGCAGGCCACCGTAGTCCAAACCCGAGCGCGTTTGGTCAACTCTGGCCGCCCTTGGATTGAGACGTCTGACCGGAGGAAGCTTCATCAAGACGAGGCTGGCGCAGCACGGCTTCCATTTTTTGAAGTTGCTGTTTTTGCAGATCCTCCTTGGACTGTGCCCGTCGCCAATTCTTGCTCAACAAAAACACGGCCACAAGCGCAGTCACCAGCAGGGGCGCGACTAGCCACAACACCGGTTCCACCCGTCTAGTATCACTCATCACCGCCACCTCAACCACTAGCACTGCCGAAACAACTGCACTTAGCGTCCGCTTACAGCGGACAGCGGCCGTGAGCATTAGCAGATTCGATGCAGCGCGGCTAACGTAATAACAGCGGTGTTCGTAGTTCCGCAGGAGGTCTCATGAGCGGCAATCTTCCCTTCGGCTTTCAACCGCCTGATGACGGCGAGGATCCGAATCAGCAATCGGGTGGCTTTGATATGGGCAATCTCGGGGCTGCCCTGGAATCCCTAGGCCGTATGCTGCAAACCGGCGGTGAGGCTGGCGCGGTCAACTGGGAAATGGCGAAGCAAATTGGTCGTCAACATGAGGTGCAACGGAGTGATCCCGGTGTCTCTGAGTCGGAACGTTCCGCGGTTAGCGATGCGGTCCAACTGGCAAACACCTGGCTCGACGGTGCCTGCAGTTTCGCGGCCAGTAATGCAGCAGCAGTGGCGTGGAGCCGTGGTGAATGGCTGGATGGCACGTTGCCGGCATGGCAGCGGTACATCACTCCTGTAGCTGAACAGGTGCAGGGAACTATGACCGACCTACTCGGAGGTCAGGGGCTGCCAGGTGGGGGAGAAATCCCAGGTATGGAGAGTGAGCAACTACAGGCTTTGCTGGGTCCCCTGTCGGGCATCACCAAGCAGTTGGGGTCTGCAATGTTTGCGACTCAGGCCGGACAAGGTCTCGGTATGTTGTCCGGCGAAGTACTAAGTGCGAGCGATATCGGCATACCGCTCACCCCCGATGGGCGACCCACTCTGCTACCGGGAAATGTAAATGTATTCGCAGACTCACTCGAACTACCGCGTCAGGATGTGCTGGTTTACGTGGCATTACGTGAATGCGCACATCAGCGTCTGTTCACTCACGTTCCTTGGTTGCGGTCTCGATTGGAGGAAGCAGTCGCCGCTTATGCTCGAGGCATCCACGTCGACACCAGCGCAATCGAGGAGGCGATGGGTCAGGTCGATCCGACAAACCCGGAGTCGATGCAGAACATCATGGCGGAAGGCATGTTCCAACCCCAGGATTCACCTGAGCAGAAAGCCGCCCTGGCTCGACTAGAAACCTTATTGGCACTCGTTGAAGGATGGGTCGAGGTTGTGGTCGCGGATGCTGCAGGTGACCGCCTGCCTACTCTTCCCCAACTCACCGAGGCAATGCGTCGTCGTCGAGCCGCGGGTGGACCCGCAGAGAAAACATTTGCGAATCTCGTGGGTCTGGAACTTCGACCCCGCCGACTTCGGGAAGCCTCCGCTTACTGGAATCGAGTCACCGAAGGTGATGTACCCACCAGAGACAACCGCTGGGAGCATCCGGATCTATTGCCGACCGCAGAAGATCTGGACGACTTGGATGGATTCTTTGCGGGACTGGAAGTTCCGGAGATAGAAGCAAGTGTTGCTGCAGAACTGACTGAGATCGAAGAAACCATCGCAGAGGCTGAAGCCGACTCCGATGATGAGGAGACCGATTCCGACTCGGAACCCGAATCAAACTCCTGAGTCGATCTACCAATCCGGTCGCAACGGCATTCCTGATTGACCGTTGCTTTCAGTTCTAGTTGCAAGCACCTGGTGCAACTGAATGACGTTGTTCGCGAAACCCCAGCGCGAGGCGTTGAGGTATAACCGCCACACCCGGGCCTTCCGTAAACCTATTTCTTCGACCGACTGATCCCAATGCTCATCAAGATTCCGCGACCAGTCGCGCAGTGTCATTGCGTAATGTTCGCGAAGGTTTTCTTCATGCTGGACCTCAAGGTGCTGGTGCTCCATACGATCAATGAGATGCCCTACGTGGACTAGTTCACCGTCCGGGAAGATGTAACGGTTGATGAAGCCACGAGAAGTTTTCGTCCGCGCCTTGGTGTCAGTGCGAGTGATGCAGTGATTCAGTAGCCGCGCTTCGGGCTTCATCTTGCCTCGCAGATAACTGAAGTAGTTGTCGTACTGACTGCGCCCAATATGCTCGGTCAGACCGATAGACGAAACGGCATCAAATCCGGACTCGGGAACGTCCCGATAATCTCCGGCCCGAATCTCTGCGGAACCAGTCAAGCCTTCTCGCTCCAGCATCTGCTGTCCCCACGAAGCCTGCTGTTTCGATAACGTCACCCCAATGACCTGAGCACCGTAATGTTTGGCCGCGTGACGAGTCATTCCACCCCAGCCGCAACCAACGTCAAGTAGTCGCATGCCGGAACGTAAACCTAACTTGCGGCAGACTAGGTCAAACTTTTCGTCCTGTGCTTCTTCCAGCGTGGAATCAATCTTGGGAAATACCGCGCAGGTGTAAGCCATAGTGGGGCCGAGTAACCACTCGTAGAAGGTGTTGGAAACGTCGTAATGGTGACTAATCGCCTCGGCATCCCGCCGCTTACCGTGCAACCGTCCGCCTAACTTGACCTCTTCTGGCGGGGGTGGGACCCGCTTGATCGCGTAGGGGCCAAGATCACGTAGCAGAGCTACCGCTTCTTTAGCCGAAGGCATCCGCCGGTTGCTGTAAAGGCGATCGAATGCCTCGTACATATCGCCATGAATCTCTATTTCACCGTGAACATATGCGCGGGCAATACCCAACTGACCCGGTGCGGACATAAAGGCGCCGACGGCCTTAGGCGAGCGCACTTCGACTCTGATATCGCTCTGCGGATCTCCGGCGGAACTCCCGTCGTAGGCGGTGAACGCCACACCAGAGTCGTTGCCAACGAGCATTTCGAAGACTTCACCCAGATTCATCAGAACCTCCTCAACTTTCGCCTCATCTATCCTGCCCGGTTTGTCCCAGTTATCTCAAATGGCAGACACGCACTTGTCGTACAACTCTGCAAAACGGCCATCCGGATCGTATCGGTCCTTTAGCTTCCAGTATTCGTCGCCACCATATATCCGGTAGAAGTCATCTCGGTCGTAGAACGAGGTCGAATACAGCGACTTGCGTCCGCCCAGACGAGTGACTTCCGCTTCAATCGCTCGATTCACCCGACCGTCCGTCGGATCGCCACCATCGGTCCGGGGCACAGTGGACCAAAAGCCCACATTGACGTACCGGGTGTCCGGATCGAATGAGTACAGCGACCAATGCGCTTCCGGATCCCGTTGCTGGAGCGGACAAAGCCACACTGGCGAGATACCAACTTCCTTGTCGAAGAAGTCGAGAAACTCGGGGAGGGTGTCTAGTGGCACTTCGACGTCTTGGAC
>JAOZTQ010000195.1 GCA_029939085.1 Candidatus Nanopelagicales bacterium | reverse complement strand
AGCGCAGCAACGGTTGGAACTGCAAGAAGCCCAGTTGGAAAAAGTGGGTGAATAAGGATCCACGTCCTAACCTCAACGGTTGGATATCTCGTACCTACAAAAACCTGAAAGCCCAGCAGCGCTACAAGGTCCAAGTACGGGCACTCTCAAATGACATCGTTGGCAAAAAGTCAGCAATCACTTTCACGCCGGGCAACCGCGGAATCCCCACCAGACCCGCAAACGGCTAACTAGATAAGGCGTTGAGTAATCGATCCATCTGACGGGAGATGCGCTGCTCGCTGACGAGGGTCTCAAGGGTTTTCGCGTCCGCAGGTGTATCGACCAACGGAAACGGTCCTGACGGCACCGGCACCGAATGATCAAGGCGTACGACCGGGTCGGCGCGCGTCAAATAGTCGCGGGACGCCGCAACGTTGGTGCGCACTCGTGGCGCCAGTGTGGTGTCCTCTCGTTGCGCGGCTTCGACGATGTTCGCGATACCACCGAACTCATTGACTAACTTCGCAGCAGTTTTGTCACCCACACCGGCCACACCCGGTAACCCATCACTGGCATCTCCTCTGAGCAAAGCAAAATCGGCGTACAGCTGCGGGGAAACGAGATACTTCTGTTTAACCCACGCTTCATCCACGACAGCTAACTTCGCTAAACCACGTGCGGTGTAAAGAACGCGCACCGCACGGCTATCGTCAACGAGTTGGAACAAGTCACGATCACCGGTCACGATCAGTACCGGGCCATCATGATCACGAGCTAACTGAGCAATGACATCGTCAGCTTCAAACCCTTCGGCACCAACAACGGGTATACCTATGGCGTCGAGCACCTCAGCTATGACCGGTTCCTGAACCGATAGGGAATCAGGCATCTCTTCTGCCTCAAGGTCTGAGGATTCGTTGGTTTCAGACGCACCCGCATCGGCTGCATCCTCGACTCGATGCGCCTTATAGGAGGGGATCAAGTCAACTCGAAACTGCGGTCGCCAGTCGTCATCCCAACACGCAACCAGACCGTCTGGCTCAAATCGCTCCACTAGCTGAGCAACCATGTCAAGGAAACCGCGAATAGCATTGGTCGGAGTGCCGGATGCGGAGGTAAACCGGTCAGGAACGCCATAAAACGCTCGGTAGTACAACGACGCACTGTCTAACAGCATGAGACTCGGGGCCATCCCGACATGATGCCTTGCCCAACGTGCCATACGGTAAAGACATGCCACATGAATCCACCGAAATCGACCGGTCTGATTACATCGATCGCCTCGATCGAGCTGCATCAGCTGCGGCGAACGCTCGTTTGGATGCGTTGTTGATCTCACCTGGCTCCGATCTTCGCTATCTCACCGGCTACGACGCCATCCCGATGGAACGACTCACCTGCCTCGTCCTACGCACCACAGGCGAACATTGGCTCGTAGTGCCTGAACTAGAAACAGCAGCAGCACAAGCAGCAGGAACGGAAAATCTGGGGCTTGAGTTGATTCCCTGGCCAGAAACTGCTGATCCGTTCGCACTCGTTGCGGATCGACTCGGCACCATCTCGGCAGTGGGCGTCGATAACCATATGTGGGCAGAAAAGTCACTGCGGTTTGCGGAAGCGATGCCTGCGACAGCACAACGACTGGCCGGATCGGTGCTTGATCCACTGCGCGCGGTCAAGACTGCGCATGAAATCGACGAGCTGGCCCGAGCCGGATCGGCTATTGATTCGGTACATGCCGAGATGGCGAAATGGTTGCGACCCGGCCGCAGTGAACGTGAAGTGGCTGATGACATCGCAGCCGCCATCCTTGAGGCTGGTCACGTTCAAGTGGATTTCGTGATTGTCGCGTCGGGTCCCAACGGCGCTAGCCCTCACCATGAGGTCAGCGACAGAGTTTTGGAACCTGGTGATCCAGTAGTTGTAGACATTGGTGGCACGATGCCAAGTGGTTACTGCAGCGACTCAACCCGCACCTACAGTCTCGGCGAACCGCCATCAGACTTTGCCGAGTACTACCCGGTACTGCAAGCCGCACAAGCCGCAGCCGTAGCCGCAGTGCGACCCGGTATCGCCTGTCAGGACATCGACACAGTCGCTCGCACAGTCATCGCAGACGCCGGGTATGCGGATCTGTTCATTCATCGCACCGGTCATGGCATCGGGCTACAGACCCACGAGAACCCCTACATCGTTGAAGGTAATACCGAAACGCTGCAGACCGGTCATGCGTTCAGTGTCGAGCCGGGCATTTACCTGCCGGGCCGTCACGGCGCTCGGATTGAAGACATCATCGTCTGCGGGGACAACGGACCCATCCCACTCAATAAGCGACCTCACGATATCGGCGTGATCGAGTGAAACCCCAAGAGCGGTCATTACCCAGTGAAGAAGCGCGCGACCTGCTGCAACTAGTCCGCGACATCAGCGACTCCGAGTTGGCGCCACATGCTGCGACCTACGAGGAGAAGGAACAGTTCCCACGAGAGCTGTTTCGGTTACTCGGCAAGTCCGGTCTGCTCGGTTTGCCGTATCCGGAGGAGTTAGGCGGCGGAGGCCAACCGTATGAGGTCTATCTACAGGTAATTGAAGAGTTATCCCGAGCCTGGGCCGCCGTCGGCATGGGAGTCAGTGTGCACGTACTGTCCTGCTTCCCACTGGCGACCGCGGGTAGCGCCGAACAGCAAGAACGCTGGCTACCCGATCTCTTGGCAGGTGATCTCCTGGGAGCGTATTGCCTGAGCGAACCAGAATCCGGATCTGATGCCGCATCGCTGCAAACCTCGGCCGTCCCCGGGCCCCATGGTTTATCCGTCACCGGCACAAAAGCCTGGATCACTCACGCAGGAGCAGCCGACTTCTACAGCACCATGGTGCGCACCGGCGGAGAGGGACCGAATGGAATCTCGTGCCTACTGATCGACGCAGCAACACCGGGGATTTCGTTTGGCCCTGCGGAACGAAAGATGGGTATGCGGTCCTCGACGACCGCGCAAGTGATGTTCGACAATGCCATAGTTCCCCTCAGCCGGATGATTGGTTCCGAAGGTGAGGGCTTTCGGATCGCCATGTCAGCGCTGGATTCTGGCCGGCTCGGCCTCGCAGCCTGTGCCGTGGGAGTAGCCGAAGCAGCACTAGAACTAGCCTCGGACTACGCAGATCAACGGCAACAGTTTGGTCGTTCCATAAGTCAGTATCAGGGCATTAGTTTCATGCTCGCCGATATGGCGACCGACATCGCAGCCGCTCGCGCGCTGTATCTGGAAGCCGCTCGCCGCAAGGACGCCGGGCAAACCTTTGGTCAGCAAGCGGCGATGGCTAAGTTGTTTGCGACGGATACCGCAATGAAGGTCACAACCGACGCAATCCAAATTCTGGGTGGTTCCGGTTACAGCCAGGACTTCCCAGCGGAACGCTACTTCCGAGAAGCCAAGTTGTTGCAGATCGTCGAAGGTACAAACCAAATTCAACGACTAGTGATAAGCCGCGGTCTTTCCTCATGAGCAGTCTGCTACTCATCAACGGTCGGATTCACACTCCGACTGATCCTGGTGCTACCGCATTACTCATCAACGACGATCGCATCGCATGGGTGGGTCACGAGGGTGCCGCATT
>JAOZTQ010000194.1 GCA_029939085.1 Candidatus Nanopelagicales bacterium | reverse complement strand
TTCTTTTTGAATACCTTCGCGATTACGACCGAGTCATGCTTTGGTTCAACTTCATTTGGCTTTTTTGTGTACTGATCGTGCCGTTACTGACTCTGGCGGATTTGCCAGACGAGAAGGAGGAGTCGCTAGTCACAGGTCCCGTTGATTTCGTGGCGCGTGTCATGCTGATTCGCGGAGACGAAGGTGATCCGGTTCAAAACTTCATTATCTACTGGGTCATATTGGGGCTGTCGTTTCTTGCGTTATTCGTGATAGCCCGCCGGGCCGCTTACGGCAACCCTGAACTGAAACGTACTGGCGACGAAAGACGGCTCTCTAGTCGCGTCTACCTCAGGCCGGCCCTGGTGTGCTTCAGTACGGCCATTTTGGGCGGGATTTGGATTGACCTAGATCATTGGTTCCTCTGGATTGGAATCATTGTGGCCATCGCAGTCGCTCAGTGGGAAAAGCGCAGGAATCGAGCGAGTAGAACCTCCGCCACAACCAAATAGGCAATGAATGAGCCACTAGGTCTCAGTGACTGTGAGGCGCTGCGCGAAGCATTGCTGATGCAGCCAGTCAACGCGATCAGCAGTTTGGCGTTCGTAATCGCAGCAGCTATCGCCGCTCTACTGTTGCGCAAGTCCAACGATTCGACGTCACCATTAGCCTGGACTTCATGCGCTCTCTTAGGGCTCATCGGGTTCGGTAGTTTCGACTACCACGGCCCACAGTCTGCAGCGGCCAACAGTCTTCACAATGTCGCCATCCTGTTGCTGCTAGCACTTGTGGTTATTGAACTGAGCGCCCGACTGATTCGACGTGATCAACTGTTGCCTGGAGCCACTCGTCCACGGCTTGTACTGCTGGCTAGTTGTACGCTCGTGGGATTGTTTTGCTACGGGATCGGGCGAACTGAGTCCACCGTCTGTGACCCGATGAGCTTTGTCCAACTCCATGCGCTGTGGCATATCAATATAGCGGCGGCCGCCGCTATATTGATATGGTTAATGTGGGTTCGCACCGACGGTCAGCCCGACCACCATGACCAGAACAGTTCACGCATGAATGACAGCCACTGATCCAAGTGACGGAACCAAACCTCCGTGGAAGACGACGAGGTATCGATTCACTGTGGCGGTGCTGCACTGCCCCACTTATTTCGGTAACGATCAAAAAGCGCTTCATCTGTTGCCGCGAGGTTCCAGGCAAATACGCCACCGATTCCTGCGCGGCGCGCAAGTCTGGCACGTTTCATAACGGTTCGGCGGTTCCCGAACCAAACAGTTCGCGAAACTGCGCATTGCTTTGCCTTCCTCACAGTTCGTTGCTGACCCGCGGCACCTACGCGCTTGGAGTAACTACCCGGCACCTTTTCGGTGTATCGAAACGTTGATTCACCACTTTTGGCCGAATAGGAAATCTTGGCGCCTTTCTCTTTGGCTAACTCGGGCGCCTGCAATGCAGTTACCGAGAAGGTGGGTTTGATCGAGTTAGGTCGCCACCCACTGGGACATTTACCGACCACAGCTTGTCCTCCTCGACCAGGCGTCGGCCAAGACTTGCCATATAGCGGCACTCCGATGATTACTTTCTTTGCGTTCTCGGCGCCAACCGCCCGCTTAGCCGCTGTGACCGCTCGCTTCGCCCAATAGTGCGGACCAATCGGGCCAGGTGACGAAAACGAGTAGTCATATGCCATCAGATTTAGTCGATCCGCTTTAGCCGCGAGCTGCTTCCAATCAAAGACTGAATAGCCACCCCCGAGCTTGGGTGAGCCTGAGGAAGTGAGCGGCGATGAACCTACCGGAACGGTGACGGACAGCAGTTTGTCTTGCTCATGCAATTTGTTCGCAAGTCGACGGACCGTCTTGTTGAGCGGTTTCCGCGTGCTCGCCCAGGTACTGGAACCATCGTTAAAGGCGAAGTTTTCCCAGTCCAAATCCAGACCATCAGCACCGACACGAACCGTGCGATCGACTAACACGTTGATGAGTTCATTGCGCTGTCGCCGATTCTTCAATACTGCTGCGAGCTCGCGGGCACGACGATAGTTCAGGTCGATATGAGAAGCCCAGACTGTTGTCCCCGCCATACTTGCCAGCGCCCGTCGCAGATCGGCTGTTGCGATTTTTCCAGGATCTAAACAGACCGACTTTTGCGTCATGGCGCACACGGGGTTTTCAGTTCCAGCGAATGACCAAGAGAAAACGGCTGAATCGGTCAGTACGCCCGAGCCTGCCTGCATTTTTTCCTCAACGATTTCGGGTGGATGCCAGTTGCCGAACCAACCGCCAAGAACCTGATCTGTTGCAGCGTGCGCCGTCGTGGGAAGAGAGAGTGCCGCACCCAAGACGGCAACTACGAAAAACCGATGCATTAGAAGAAAATAAGAGGCGAATGCGTAAAAAACGTTTTTTGCGCACTTTGAGGGCGGATTACTTGCGCCAAAAGCCGATAATGGGACGATCGAAGTCAGCTGAACCCGCAGTCTGTTCGCGTCCTGGGATGCAGAGCTAACAGCGAACCAAGACACTGTAGGTATGACAACGCGTCCATACGATGACGATCAACGTCCGGTGTATCTCGTTACCGGCGCCTCGGGATATATCGGTGGTCGATTAATCCCACGCCTGTTGGACAAGGGTGTGCGCGTGCGAATCCTGGCGCGAAACCCTGAATCGCTGCGGCAACGCGACTGGTTCGATCGAGTCGAGATAACCCAAGGTGATGCCCTTGATCCGCAGGCGGTCACTGAAGCGGTGCAAGGCGTTGATGTGGCCTATTACTTGCTGCATTCGCTAGCCATCGGCAAAGGGTTCGAGGATATCGAACGTCGCATGGCCGCAATCATGGGACAAGCTTGTGCGGTCGCTGGTGTGAAACGCATTGTGTATCTCGGCGGTATGGTTCCACCACCTCCCACGAAACTCTCAGCGCATCTAGCGAGTCGTGGTGAAGTCGGACGAATACTTCGCGAAAGCGGTGTTCCCACGGCTGAACTTCGGGCAGCCGTCATCATTGGCTCTGGTTCCGCTTCGTTTGAAATGCTTAGGTATCTGACCGAACGGCTGCCTGTCATGGTGACGCCTCGTTGGGTGACAACTCGAACCCAGCCCATCGCCGTGCGTGATGTGTTGTATTACCTGACGCGTGCAGCTGACCTACCGCCTGAGGTCAATCGTCCCTTCGATATCGGCGGGCCTGACGTAATGACTTATCGCTCCATGATGGAGGGCTTTGCCGAAGTTGCCGGTCTGCGACGGCGGGTCATTTTGCCGGTGAATGTGCTCAGCCCGAAACTGTCGAGCCACTGGGTTGGTTTAGTGACACCGGTCCCCCGCGGTATCGCCCGCCCCCTGGTCGACTCGCTCAAGGTTGAAGTGATCTGCCGGGACCATAACATCGCTCGGTGGATACCCGACCCGTCAGAGGGTCTACTCCCGTACAAGAAAGCGGTGGACTACGCGCTGCGCCGGGTGCGCGACGCCCAGGTCACGACCCGATGGTCGAGTGCCTCAGTGACCGGAGCAATAGCGGAACCGCTGCCTACTGATCCTGATTGGGCAGGTGGCTCGCTCTATACGGATGAACGGGAGACAGGGGTCGACGCAACTCCTGAT
>JAOZTQ010000193.1 GCA_029939085.1 Candidatus Nanopelagicales bacterium | reverse complement strand
CCTGCTTCGGTTGGGGATTTCACAACACTATTGTTGCGTAAATACTGGGTGGCGCAAGAGGCCGGTCTGAGATCCCTGCCACAGCGCACATGCCGCCTACCGTCGGGGTTCGTACACTGAAAGGGTGAACAATGGTGCGGCCGCGATAATTCTCGAGGGTGTCAACAAGTCTTTTGGCGACACCCAGGCCCTTCGTGACCTCAACTTGGCCGCTCCAGCGGGTCGAATTACGGGGCTACTGGGACCCAACGGTGCCGGCAAAACGACAGCTCTTGAGATATGTGCTGGACTCCACCCCCCAACATCCGGTCATGTTGAGGTCCTCGGATCTAATCCTTGGCAAGCCAACGCGAGTCATCGCGCGCGCGTCGGTGTGATGTTGCAGTCAGGTGGTATCTGGTCCGGCGCGTCGGCCGAACAATCGGTCACACATGTGGCACGGCTGTACCAAAATCCGATTGATCCCGGACACCTCTTGCGTAAGGTTCATCTGGATCACGTCGGCCGAACTCCTTATCGGCGACTCAGTGGCGGTGAGCAACAGCGGGTCAAGCTAGCTTGCGCCGTGGTGGGTCGACCTAAGTTAGTCATACTCGATGAACCGAGTTCTGGGCTGGACCCAGCGACGCGACGTGACATCTGGCAACTTATTCGGGGGCTTCGCGAGGCAGGGACCACGGTCGTTTTGTCCACGCACGCTCTTGAGGAAGCTGAAGAACTGTCCGACTGGATAGTCATAGTCGATCAGGGCCAGTGTGTGGCGAGTGGAACGACCAGTGACCTAACTTCCGATCCCGACAGCCAAACTTTGCGCTTTCGCGCCTCTGCTCATCTCAATAGAACCGCACTCTTGCGGGCGTTACCGACTGGCTTCGAACTTGCCGAGGACACTCCAGGGCAATATCGACTCTCCGGCTCCGAGATTTCGCCCACCATCATCGCCTCGGTAACAGCCTGGTGCGCTGAGCAAGGTGTTCTCGCTGCGGAGATGACGGTATCTCGGCGCAACTTAGAGCAGGTCTTCATGGAAGTCACCGCCCACACCAAGCAGGTGACCCCATGAACACTTCATTCCAGGGAGCCGCAAAACCAGCCACGATCGTGAGGTCTCAGGCTGGGCTGGAATGGCGACTGATGATGGCAAACGGTGAGCAGATTCTGCTGACCCTTATCATCCCGGTGGTTCTACTAGTGGGCCTGTCCCTAACCGAGTTTGTATCGCTGGATGCCGATACTCGGATTGGTCGTCTCGACATTTTGGTCCCTGGGGTACTAGCGCTCGCGGTGATGTCCAGTGCCTTTACCGCATTGGCGATTTCCACTGGCTTTGATCGTCGCTCCGAGGCCATCAAGTTTCTCGGCACAACGCCGCTATCTCGCACCGGGCTCCTTATGGCAAAAACCATTGCAGTCCTCGGAGTTCTTGTCGTTCAGCTAGCCGTCATTTTGGTGACTGCGTTTCTACTTGGTTGGCGCGCTGAAGGCACAGCCTTACTTTCCATTCCGTTAATCGTCTTGGGGACGTTAACCTTTACGGCTTTGGGGCTGGCGCTGGCTGGGGTGCTGCGGGCAGAAGCCACCCTGGCAGCAGCCAATGCTGTTTACGTTTTATTGCTACTTGGCGGTGGAGTTATCGTGCCAAGCAGCGATTTCCCCGAGCCCTGGAGTGACCTAGTCGGAGTTTTGCCCTCAGCAGCGTTGGCGGACGGTCTGCGCCAGACCATGTCGACCTCACTTGATGCCGCTACGCTACTTGGCTGTGGCGTGGTGCTCCTGGTTTGGGCCATCATTGGATCCTTCATCGTTCGGAAGTGGTTTAAGTGGACCTCTTAAAGGATCAGTCGCTACCGAATGCTCGAGATCTCGGTGGGTTCAAAGTTGGTTGCGACCTGGAGGTCAGCTATCGCCAAGTTTTTCGCTCTTCAGCACCGATACAACCCGAGCATGCCAACGCTATAGAACTTGCAGGCGTGAGAACGGTAGTGGACCTTAGGACTGACGCAGAGCGCACCGGTCGACCCCTTGTCATCCCGCAGTCTTGTAAGGTCACCCACCTCGACATCCTGGCCGATGAGCCCGACGATGCCGCTGTTTCATTGGGGCAGTTGGCTGCGGGCAGACCGCCAAAATCACCAGAGGGAATGAATCCCGCAATCATGCGAGAAACCATGGCGGCGGGCTATCGAACCTTCGTGCTACTACCTGGTGCGCAAAACCGCTACGCAACATTGCTGCGGGAACTGCTGGACGACGGTTCCACACCCACCCTGGTGCACTGCACCGCTGGCAAAGACCGCACCGGATGGGCCGTCGCCTTAATCCTGTTGTCCCTCGGTGTGGACTACGACGACGTTATGGCTGACTACCTTGAGAGTGCATCTCAGATGGCCGAACTTTTCGATACGGCCCGCGCCAGAGCCACCGAGCACGGCGGTGACCTCGAAACACTTGAGATGGCATTGACAGTCTTACCCGAGTACTTGGACAGCGCACACAACGCCATGAAGTCGGAGTACGGCAGCCTTGACAGTTATTTGGTCGAGGGACTGAAATTGGAGCGGGACTATCGGGATCGACTGCAAGAGCGACTACTCCAGCCCACCGAATCCACAATGTCCGCCTCGCCGGGAAAGGTTGTGCAGTGACTGTTTTGGATCTCCCCACCACTAATGCTGGCGCTCCACGCTGGCTGCTCAATATTTTTCGCGCGAACTTGGTGGCGCAGATCGGGATCGTCCTCACCGGTGGATTGGTGCGGCTCACCGGTTCCGGCCTCGGGTGCCCGACCTGGCCGGAGTGCGTCGACGGATCGCTACTCCCGACGGCGCGACAAGAAGAGTCGTGGCATAAGCTGATTGAGTTCGGGAATCGTACGCTCACTTTTCTTTTGGCCATACTGGCGATTGCCGCCTTAGTCGGAGCAATTCTGTGGAATCGAAGAAATAAAAAGGCAGGAAAAATTGGTCGCAGGCCCATCGTCCTGCTGGCAGCAATCCCGCTGGTTGGTACCGCGGTTCAAGCGGTCCTTGGCGGTATTACAGTGCTGACGGGTCTGAATCCAGCAGTAGTGGCGGGGCACTTCCTGGTGTCAATAGGCATCATTGCCGGAGTCACTGTGCTGGTGGATCGCGCTCACGATCCAGGTGATCGGCCGGTTGTGCCTTTGGTCCATGGGATCCTCCGCGCACTATCAAGTGCGCTGGTTTTGTTGGCATTAGTGATCATCACCTTGGGTACCGTAGTGACCGGGAGTGGGCCCAACTCCGGTGACGCCGACGTGAGCACGCGATTCGGGGTCGATCAACGCACGGCGGCTTGGATCCACGCCGATACCGTTTTCCTCTTCGTGGGGCTTTTGATCGGACTCCTAGTCGCGCTGCATCTCGTTGACACACCCCGGGCCGCATTGCGGCGGGCGTGGATTCTGGCTGGGCTCACGGTTGCGAACGGCACCTTGGGCTACTTGCAACTGGCGACGGGCTTGCCTTGGCTGGTTGTGGGAGCACACATGTTACTTGCCTGCCTGGTGTGGGTGACTGTTATTCGGCTACGGCTAGCCATGCGGAGTCGCGGCGTCCTTCCGCCAGATGAAGAAGCAGCGAACACCAAGCCGAC
>JAOZTQ010000019.1:10127-12877 GCA_029939085.1 Candidatus Nanopelagicales bacterium | reverse complement strand
GTTAGTCGGCGACGCATCCAGATTGGAGTTGGTGCCGAGGGATCAAAGCCAACGATTGTTCGAAGAGTAAAAAGGTCGCAAGCACCCAGATCTTCGCTGGCACATTGATGCGGTTCAACAGCATCCTCCGGGATTGGTAAATCACTGAGTTCCAAGCCAGGGTCTGTGAACTCCACGCCATAGGCGGTAGCTGCTTCTCTCGCGACCCCTCGAATGCTCAGCGCATAACCACGGTCAGGGGTCACCGCGATATCAAGAACCTCTTCGCCGAGACCCAGGAGGGGACCAGCTACTTCACCAGGGCGAGAACTAGCCGGCGGCAGCACCATGATTCCGTCGTGATCTTCCCCGAGTCCTAGTTCCTGCTCACTACAGATCATTCCGTCAGAGATTCGGCCGTAGGTTTTCCGAGATGCAATCTCAAAATCGCCCGGGAGGACACTTCCCGGTAGGGCGACTACAACCAAGTCACCAACGGCGAAATTAGTGGCGCCACATATGATGCCTCGCACGCCCGGAGTATCAGGATGACCGTGATCTTCTCCGACGGCTACGGTGCAGAACCGAATCGGTTTCTTGAATTCAGTGAGTTCTTCGATCGACTGCACTTCCCCCACCACTAAGGGGCCAGAGACTGAGCCGCCGACGCGAGCCACGGTCTCCACCTCGAGTCCGGCACGCACCAGCCGGTCAGCAATATCTCGACCCGTTTCCTGCGGCGGTACTGGGGCAAATTCCCGCAGCCATGAGACTGGAACGCGCATCAGACCTCCAACCCGAATGGTTGACTGAATCTCACATCACCCTCGACCATGTCGCGCATATCGGTGATTCCGTGTCGGAACATCAGCGTGCGCTCTAACCCCATCCCAAAGGCAAATCCCCGATATTCATCGGGATCGATACCGCAAGCGATAAGGACCCGCGGATTGACCATTCCGCAGCCACCCCACTCAATCCAACCCTCACTGCTGCAGGTGCGACACGTCAGATCTGCGTTACCCACTGATTCGCCGCGACAAACAAAGCACTGCAGGTCCAACTCCGCGCTGGGCTCGGTGAAGGGGAAGTACGACGGTCGCAGACGCGTGACGATCCCATCACCGAACAGAGCCGCAGCAAAGTGATCTAAGGTTCCCTTGAGATGAGCCATAGTGATACCTCGGTCAACGGCCAAACCCTCAATCTGACTAAATACGGGGGTGTGGGTGGCATCTAGCTCATCTGAGCGAAAAACCCGACCTGGCGCAACCATGTAGATAGGTGGGGCCTGCTGCAGCATCGTTCGGATTTGCACTGGCGAGGTGTGCGTGCGCAGCACCATGCCAGAGTCAGCGGACTCTACAAAGAAGGTGTCCTGCATGGATCGAGCTGGGTGATCTGGACCCAGATTTAGTGCGTCGAAATTGTGCCACTCTGATTCGACCTCGGGACCATCTACGACGTCGTAGCCCATAGCGACAAAGATGTCCGCCATACGTTCCTGAATCGTGCTGAGTGGATGCCTTGCACCAGTGGGATCCTGATCAACGGGTTTGGTGACATCTACAGATTCCTCAGCGAGCACGCGCTCCTCGCGTTCGATTTCCAGAACCTCTTGACGTGCGGCTAGGGCTTGTTTGACCTGCTGTCGAGCCTGACCTACTCGCTTACCAGCTTCGGCCTTCGCTGAGGGCGGCAAAGCACCAATTTCTCGGTTGGCCAATGCCAACGGGGAACGGTCGCCTGCATGATCCAATCGGGCAGTTTTCAGTTCGTCGAGGTCCCTAGCATCAGCAAATGCCGCTCGCGCGGCAGCGACTGCGGCATTGACCGATTCTTCAGACAGCGCTTCTACGGCGACCGGATCGAACTCTTTGTTTGGAGCAGACACCCGATAAGTGTAGTGAAGGCACCAAGAGCCGGTGCACCGCCGCTGGATCAGTGCCGGTGCGCGAACGCGCTGGCGTAGAGGCAAACCGATGCTGCCGCAGCTAGATTGAGTGATTCTGCTCGGCCATAAATGGGCACCGCAACCTGATAATCAGCTGCGCCGGCCAGTTCTGTTGCTAAACCGTGGGCTTCATTTCCGAACAACCACATGGTTGGGCGGCGCAAAACTTCCGATGCAGTGGGGATTTCCAGTTCACCTCCAGCAGCGGCAGCTAGTGAGAGCAAACCCGACTGCTGAGCCAATGTGAGCATCTCGGAAGCAGACACATCGACCGCCACCGGAACATGAAAAATCGATCCTGCTGAGGAACGGACGCACTTACCGTTGTAGATATCTACAGAGTCTTCAGAAAAAAGGACCGCGTCCGCACCGGCAGCATCTGCGGTTCGCAAGATCGTTCCGGCGTTACCCGGATCGCGGACTTGGTCCAGGAGAACCGTCAGTCTCGCATCCACGAACACCGCTGCTGCCGGCCGATCAAGATAGGAACAAACAGCGGCAATCCCCTGCGGATGTACTGTTTCAGTGATTGCTAGCAGCACCTGTTCCGGTACTTCAAAAACGGAGATCCCGGCTGCGCGCGCCGACGCGGCAATCTCACCGGCCGTGGCAGGTGCATCCGCTGCAAGGAAAATCTCAACCACGGTGTCAGGTCGGTGAGCTACCGCCTCACGAACAACCTGAGGGCCCTCCGCGATAAACCGACCCACTTGGCGCCGGAAGGATCGCTGCGATAAACGCCGAAGGGCCCGTACCCGGTCAGATTTGACCGAGGTAGGGCCCTGCGGTTGGTTCACGTGACCTTAGTCAGGATGCG
>JAOZTQ010000019.1:0-10027 GCA_029939085.1 Candidatus Nanopelagicales bacterium | reverse complement strand
GATTTGACCGAGGTAGGGCCCTGCGGTTGGTTCACGTGACCTTAGTCAGGATGCGGCGGGTAGAGCGGCACGAGACTGCTCGACCAGCACAGCGAAAGCTTCTGGGTCATTTACTGCTAGTTCGGCCAGCATCCGACGATCCACTTCAACCTCGGCTAACCGGAGACCCTGGATAAAGCGGTTGTAGGTCATTCCGTTTGCACGCGCTGCCGCATTGATTCGCTGAATCCACAAACGACGGAAGTCGCCCTTGCGGGCCTTGCGATGGTCATACGCATAGATTTTGGAGTGGGTAACCTGCTCTTTTGCTTTCCGGTACAGCCGTGAACGCTGTCCCCGGTAGCCGCTGGCTTCCTCTAAGATTTCGCGCCGCTTCTTGTGAGCGTTGACCGCCCGTTTCACCCTTGCCATGTTTTTCTCCTTGTGGTCCTGATCCGATTCACTCGCCTGATGCGATCACTTCGGAAAATGATCAGCGTTTACCCAGCAGTCGCTTGGTCTGCTTGGTATCTGCCGCAGATACCTCGGTATTTTTCGCGAGTCGTCGAGTGCGCTTGCGGTTTTTGCCCTCGAGCAGGTGTCGGCGGTTCGCCTGTTCCCTCACGAGTTTGCCTTTACCTGAAACTTTGACCCGCTTCTTTGTCCCACTGTGAGTCTTCATTTTCGGCACAGTTGCCTCCTTGGTGCTGTGGTTGCGACTTTTAGTCCGCAACCTCGGTTTTCATTGCTGCTTTCTTTTGGGCCGCTGCAGCCTGCCGGTCTCGGTCACGCTGGGCCCGTTCTTCATCCCGACGCTCCCTATCTCGGCGTTGCTGAGATCTGGCTCCTTTAACCTCGGACTTCTTCTTCACAGGAGCGATAACCATCGTCATATTTCTGCCCTCCTGCTTCGGAGCGAATTCCACGTAACCGATTTCCTCGATGTCCTCTGAAAGCTTCTCGAGAAGTCGAAAACCGAGTTCGGGACGAGATTGTTCGCGGCCCCGGAACATGATCGTGACCTTAACCTTGTCGCCCTGATTGAGAAATCGAACGATATGGCCCTTTTTGGTCTCGTAGTCATGCGGATCAATCTTGGGGCGAAGCTTCATCTCTTTAACCACGGTCTGCGTTTGATTTCGGCGGGCCGCACGATCCTTTTGCGCAGCTTCGTACTTGTACTTGCCGTAATCCATTAACTTGCAAACCGGCGGCCGACTATTTGCGGCCACCTCGACCAGGTCTAAATCGCTTTCCGCAGCGAGCCGCAAGGCATCGTCGATACGGACAATCCCGACCTGCTCCCCGTTTGGTCCAACCAAACGTACTTCGGGAACCCGAATCCGGTCGTTTATGCGTGGTTCTTCGCTGATAGCGCCTCCTTGGTCGTTGAATCTTCTACGCTTACCGGCCCGAAAAGCAGACATGCAGGGCGGCGCGACAACAACCATGAGGTTGGTGACCACGCTAGCCTCAGCTGCGCGGTGGGACGCGAGTCCGCTTGCAAGTCCAAGCCTTACGAATGGCAAGAACCCTCAAAGTGTAGATGACAACCCCCACCCCAGGGCAAGCCCACCGTCGAGGTACGGTCACGGTATGGCGCAAGAGCCCGAATCAACCTCTGCCACCCGCGATCTTATGAGGCTCTCGGCTGTGGAAATTCTCGGCGCTCACGCGACTGACCTTATGACAGCCGCCGCAGTTAAATTGGGGCTGTTTGAAGGGACTGAAGAAGAGCAAGACCTGGCGGAAGCGCGGATTCTGATCGAAGCTTTGGCCGGTCTGATCAACTCAGCTGTCCCCCACTTGGGACATCACCACGCGGCACCACTACGTGACGGCCTCAGTACGCTTCAGACCGCGTTTCGTGAAGCGCAGGAATTTCCAGACCCGCCCGGCAAGGGCCCCGGCGAAGATCAAACTCGCAGAAGATAGCCGAGGGTTAACTCCAGAGCCCAGACCATTTGGCGGCCCGTGCCCCCAAATCTAGTGGCAAACCAACGACCCTTGAGAGCTCCTCACCCACTGCCACTGCGAACTTAGGCATACCAGGTCGCGGTGGTGCCACTATCCGGTCCACAGCACCAATTTCGGCCAGATCAGCCGCTGTTATGCGTTGATCATTCGCAATGTCCGCCGCTCGATCGATTGTTCGGTAACGGATCAAAGATGCTCCCTCTGGGGGTAATGGAGTTACCCATGAATCGGCTGCCGCCAAAACAATGTCTCCTGGGAGAAGTGCCAGCGCGGCACCACCAACCCCACTGCCCAACAGAATCGACAAAACCGGAGTTCTCAGAGCAGCCAGATCGGAAAGGCAACGAGCAATTTCACCGGCAAATGCGCCGTTCTCGGCCGCGGCACTGAGTTCACCACCGTTGGTATCAATCACGGTAATCAACGGGAGCCGCCATCTTTCAGCAAGCGCCATTGCTCGTCGGGCGAGCCGAAGGTCGGCCGGGCCCACTGCATGACCCGCATCCTGCCTCACTCGATCAAATCCGACAATCACACAACCGATCCCAGCCAACTGGCCGATTCCGGCCGTCGTTACCTCAGCTCGCTCCCCCGCCTGGGTGCCCGAGATTTCGCAAAATCCAGTTAACCGGGTGAGTAAGGTATCGAGGCCGGGACGCTCCGGCTCTCTGGTGGCAGTGACTGCAGCCCATCCCTCGAATTTTTCTGGGGCAACTAGCCGTAGATCGGCGTCCGCCTCGCCACCATCGGCACCGGCGGATTCCCAGCTTTGCGACGGCTGCTGATTCTCTGGGTGGGCCCTCAAAGATTGCAAGAGTGATCCAACGTAGTCTCGCCACTGCTCCGGAGACATCACACCATCGATGACACCCACCGCCGCCAGATTTTCACTGGTCTGCACTCCGTCCGGAAAGGGTTCCCCAGTCAAACCCTCGTAGACCCGAGGCCCAAGAAAACCAATCATTGCCTCGGGCTCAGCGTGCGCTGTGTCACCCAACGATCCCCAAGATGCAAGTACGCCACCAAACGTTGGGTTTCTCAGATAAACCAAATATGGCAAACCGGCATCGATATGGCGTCGGACTGCACCCGCGATCCCAGCCATGAGGAGAAACGCGGGAGTTCCCTCCTGCATCCGAGTGCCGCCCGAGGAGGGTAGCGCTAACAACGGCAGACCAAGAGCGGTCGCGCGATCCGCTGCTCCCATTATCCGATCAGCCGCAACGCGCCCAATCGAACCTGCCAGAAAATTGAAATCACCCGCAATCACCGCGACCGGCTCACCATGTACTCGCCCAGATCCAGTAATCACCGAGTCATCGGACCCTGCTTGAGCGGCGGCCACTCGCAGTTCCTCTCGATAATCGGGATCTACCGCGATATCAACCATGGGCACATCCCACGGCCGCCAAGTACCCCCATCGAGGACAGCGTCGAGGAGTTCAGCAGTCGGCAAGGTACTCATCGCCCCACTCTATGCAGATCCCATGCCGTTACACCTGCACTCATCATTAACTGATTGGGTCGGTTGCGGGATTGAGCCGTGATCTTCAGCCGAAGCCACACTGGAAAAGCCAAGTTTGACCGCGCCAATGGTTAGTCGTCGGTCCCGCCGACAATGCGTCGTGCGCGCTTGGTGACACCGCGGACCGCTTCACCAGCGACCGCCTGCGGTGTGGTCCGGATTGCCTCACTCAGATCCACATTGTCCCGAATAAAGGCAGCCAATTTTGCCGGATCAATCTGTTCCCTCACCAATGCAATCACGTCGACTTGATCCATGACCATTGGCAAAGTTTTCGCGAAATCAACTTTGTCCATGGCAATCTCAGTCAAATCAACCTGTTCGAGACTCGCTGCCACAAGGCGGGGCAAGTCCATATGATCGATAGCGAACTGGGTCATATCTACTTGTTCAACTGCCGCCTCAAGTAGTCGCTCAAGATCCATATGATTTATGGCAAGCTCAGTCAGGTCGATTTGAGTCATTGCTAACTCGATGGTTTCCGGCAGTACAGCGGCTACAGCTGCAGCAGCCTCATGTTCTGAATCGGCTCGTAGCCGTCGACCACGTTCCGCTAGTGGACCGGTAACAGATCCGAGAAAATCCAGCCCAGTTCCCGACACACCGCTCACTGAATCCGATGCAGGACCTAGCGCATCGGCGACAGCAGGATTCAGACGATCTCGCACCACATCAGTCATACGTTCACCTGCAGCCAAGAAGATGTCCAAGGCACCCAGGGCCACATCTACAACCGGTTCACCCGGTAACTCGCCACCTGGCCCGGGCATAACCTGACTGTCGCCAGACGCGAACTTGCCCGCGCCTGCCAAGCCCAACAATGCGGCCCCAAGACTGCGGCGAACCTGCGAACCCGGCCACTCCCAATCCGACTGCAATGCCGCGGACTCTGACGAACTAACCGAAACTTCGGCTTCCGCCACCTTTGATTGCGTCGACTCTTTGGTTGAGGACGATTTTGCAGACGACCGCTTCGGGCTGGCCTTCTTGGTACTCGTTTTGCTTCTAGTCGAAGACTTCCTTGGAGACTTTGTCGCCGACTTCTTTTTGGCACCTGCCTTTGCTTTGGCAGCCCGCTTTGCGGAAGTCGCTTTGGTTGTCGACGACTTTTTTTTGCCAGAACTAGACGTTTTCGCTGCACTTGCTCGCGCCATATCCGCCTCCTGCTTCCTACAACCTACAAGCAGAGATCGCAGTCACAAGAATGCCACGGCCACCCATGTCGGCGAGTTTGTCCATAATTCGATGAACTTCTACCTTGGGTACGACCGCTCTCACGGCCGCCCACCCTTCATCGTGCAACGGTGAAACCGTGGGCGATTCCAGTCCCGGGGTCAACTCACAGGCTTCCTTTACCCGATCCAGGGGAATGTCATAGTCAACCAGGACGTAGGTCCTGGCAGTCAAGACACCTTGTAGCCGTTTCACAAATCGGTCTACCGCCGACGAATGGGGTGCCTCATTGCGCCTAATCAGGACCGCCTCGCTCAACATGATCGGTTCACCGACCAAATCCAATCCCGCCTGGCGCAATGTTGTTCCGGTATCGACGACGTCTGCAACCGCATCTGCCACACCCAACCGGACTGCATTCTCTACAGCGCCATCAAGAGCAACAACTTCGGCCTGGACGCCGACCGCAGTTAAATAGGCACCCAGCAATGTCGCATAGGAGGTTGCGATCCGCAGACCACCAATTTCGGCTAGATCTGTCACGGTGCCGCTCGGTGCCGCCAGACGAAAAGCTGATGGAGCGAAACCAAGCTGCAGAACTTCCTGTGCATCAGAACCCGAATCGGCCAACATATCTCTACCGGTGATTCCAAGATCAAGTGTCCCGGCACCGACATAGGTTGCAATGTCTCTGGGCCGAAGTAGGAAAAACTCAACATCGTTATCGTGATCGGTTATCACCAGATCGCGTGGATTACGTGCGCCGCGGTAGCCGGCTTCCCGCAACATTGCCTTGGCCGGATCAGATAGTTGGCCTTTATTAGGTAAAGCGATTCGCAGCATGCCGCCTCACAGATATTCGTAGACGTCGGACAGAGTAATTCCTTGAGAAACCATCAGAACCTCTAGGTGATAAATCAACTGCGAGATTTCCTCTGCAGTACGTTGTGGATCCTCATGTTCCGCAGCCATCCACACTTCAGCCGCTTCTTCCACGATCTTTTTGCCGATGGCATGTGCGCCACCATCGAGAAGTTTCACGGTGCCCGAGTTTGCGGGTCGGTCCTCAGCTCGCTGTTGGATCTCAGCAAATAGCGCCTCAACGGTTTTCACTGCTGCTCCCTAAGATGGTGTGAATCCAGCATAGGGCCGCCGGCCAGCACCAATATCTCGAAGGGTCGCCAGCGTACTCACGACAGAGGCCAGCGCCTCACCGCCTTTGTCTTCACTGCTACCCGGTAGCCCAGCACGGTCTAGCGCCTGGTCGAGGTCATCACAGGTAAGAACACCGAATCCAACTGGAACACCTGTTGTGAGCGCAACCTGGGAAAGACCATCGGTTGCCGCCTGGCACACATAGTCGAAATGCGGTGTGCCGCCCCGCACGATCACTCCTAATGCAACCACCGCGTCGAAGTCTGATGTAGCTGCGCGCATCGCGACAATCGGCAATTCAAATGACCCCGGCACTCTAAATAATTGCGTTAAGACATTCTGTTTCTCGGCCTGGTTTTCCGCCCCCGCAATGAGGCCGGTCATGACGTCTTCGTGCCATGAGGCTGCGACTACCGCAATGCGAATTCCAGAGAGTTCCGATGTTCGAGCCGGAGCTCCGCTTCCACTCATCACCACTCCTGGGCTATCTCGTGACCCATCCGCAGCTGTTTGGTGCGCAGATAGTCTTGGTTTTGTTCAGTCTGCCCTACTACGAGGGGGATCCGATCGACAATGCTGATGCCGTAACCCTCTAAACCCGCTCGTTTAGCAGGGTTGTTGGTCAGCAATCTCACTGTTTTGACACCAAGGTCAGCCAAGATCTGAGCACCTGTTCCGTACTCTCGGGCATCAGCCGGAAGACCCAGGTCAAGATTTGCATCGACGGTGTCTCGACCTGAATCTTGCAGTCGATAGGCGTGCAGTTTTTGCATAAGCCCTATTCCTCGACCTTCATGACCACGCAAGTACAAAACAACCCCGCGACCCTCTTCAGCCACAGAGCGCAGCGCAGAGTGAAGTTGTGGCCCACAGTCACAGCGCACCGAACCGAGAGCGTCACCTGTCAGACATTCAGAGTGGACTCGAACTAGTAGATCTTTGCCATCGCCGATGTCGCCAGCCACCAATGCAATATGGTCCTGCCCATCAATGGTGGAGCGATAGCCGACCGCACGAAAGTCGCCGAACTCAGTTGGCAGTTGTGTCTCGACGACTCTTTCAACTTGAGTCTCAGTCCGACGTACGTAGGCGATCAGATCTGCGATCGAGATCATCGTTAAACCGTGTTCGTCTGCGAACTCACGACATTGCGGTGCCCGCATCATCGAGCCATCTTCATGAACGAGTTCGGCGATGGCTCCCGCAGGTGTCAGATTCGCGAGCCGCGCCAGATCTACAGCGGCTTCGGTATGGCCGGCACGACGTAAGACGCCACCAGGCACTGCACGAAGCGGGAATATGTGACCCGGCCTCGTCAACTCCCATGACTCGGTTGCTGAGTCAGCAAGCACCTTAATGGTGTGAGCACGATCAGCAGCAGAGATTCCGGTGCTGATCCCGTCTCGAGCGTCAACAGAAACCGCGTAGGCGGTCTGCTTGCTGTCTTGATTCACAGCCGTCATCGGGGGTAGTTCAAGACGATCTAACTGTTCGGGCTCCATCGGTACACAAACAACCCCAGAAGTGTGCCTAATCATGAAACCAACGATTTCGGGTGTGGCCCGACTGGCTGCAAAGATCAGATCACCTTCATTCTCTCGATCTGCATCGTCGACCACCACAACCGCGTGACCGTCTCTGATTGCTGCAACGGCATCGGCAACCGGATCCAACTCAACTTCTTCAGGAGCAACGCTCGGCTCCGCCCGATCCTGCGGTTCATTTTCATCGTCTTCCGCAAGCAATCGATCTGCCGGAATCACGCTGCGCCTCCTGGCATTAGCCGTTCAACATACTTGGCAAGTACATCCACTTCCAGATTTACTGCATCCCCGGGCTGCAGCTGACCCAGTGTGGTGTGCTGGAGAGTCGAAGGGATCAGAGCCACCCGAAACCAATCGTTATTGCCTTCCTGACCAACCGCCGCGACAGTAAGCGAGACGCCCTCAACCGCTACGGAACCTTTTTCGACGAGGTAACGGTCTAAACCTGGTGGTAGAGCGATCGTGATTTCGTCGAAGTCTCCACTGGGCTCACGTCGTAATACCGTTCCGGTTCCGTCAACGTGACCTTGCACGATATGTCCACCCAGTGCGGTAGTGGGTGTCGCAGCGGGCTCCAGATTGACAGGGGAGCCATCGATCAAAGATCCCAATGTTGACCGGCGCAGAGTTTCAGCCATCACGTCTGCGGTGAAAGCTGCCTCTTGTTGCTCAGCCACAGTTAGGCATACCCCGTTTACTGCGATCGAATCACCCAGACCCGCGCCCTGCAAAACCTGATCGGCAGCAACGGTAAGCCTCACTTCGCCGGTGTCCAACGGCTGTAATCGTGACACTCGTCCGATTTCCCGCACGATGCCAGTAAACATAACTAGCTCCCATCCGGATCCTTGTCCGGTTCCATATCGATACGAACATCATCCCCCACCTGACGCACTTGAGAAACATTGAAGCGTAACGCCGAATTCAATGACGCTATTCCGAGCGAGGGAACTACCTCACGACCAGCACCGAGCAAGAGCGGTGCGGTGTACCACGTGATCCAGTCCACCAAACCAGCTTTGAGAAAGGCTCGAGCCAAGGTTGGCCCTCCTTCCAGCAAAACGCTGTGCACCCCACGTCGCAGCAAATCCGCAAGTGCGTATTCGGGCTGGCGGTTCGGAACATGTACGAAAGCCGACATTGGTTCAGCTAACCGGACCCTCGCCTGCGCCGGAACCGCACGCTGCCCCACCACAACTCGCAGGGGCTGACGCTGGACTTCGGGTAAGCGACATGTGAGTTCTGGATCATCAGAAAAAAGTGTTCCGGTCCCCACCATTACGGCATCCGCTTCCGCACGAAGCTGATGTACATCCTGGCGAGCGTCCTCACTCGTGATCCACTGACTTGAGCCATCGACAGCGGCCACTCGACCGTCAAGAGTCGCGGCTGTTTTCCAACGCACCCAGGGTCGGCCGAATTTCATCGCGAAAGACCAGGCGCGATTTAACTCGAGTGCTTCCGCGGCCATAATGCCGCCTTCAGCCTGGATACCGGCTTCCCGCAATCTGCTCGCCCCGTCAGCCGCTTCGGGATTTGGGTCGGTCTGAGCGTAGATGACTCGAGCAATACTGGCGTCAATCAAGGCCTGAGCACACGGGCCGGTCCGACCGACATGACTACACGGCTCCAAAGTCACGACTGCAGTCGCGCCCGCTGCCTGTTGACCTGCATTGGTGAGTGCGACAACTTCAGCGTGAGGTTGACCGGGGCCTTCATGCCACCCCTCTCCGACTACCTCTCCAGTTGGGGAGAGCAGAACACAACCTACCCGCGGGTTCGGTGACGGATCAGAGGACTGTTGAGCCAATTCAATGGCTCTCTGCATCGCAGCGGTGATTTCCACACGGTCATTGTCGCGTCCCAGCACCCCGAGACACCAATTTCAGTCAGATCGGGTCAAATTTATTGTGGTTCTGAGGGTAGCCTCGGGGCCATCCCGGCCACTACCTAACTATCCATTTCGGCGGCGGAAGCCAACTCGCGCAGCTTCGCAATCGCCTCGTTAGGGTCATCTGCATTGAACACAGCAGATCCAGCCACGAAGACATCGGCGCCGGCATCTGCACAGATTTCTATCGTCTCTTCGGAGACACCGCCATCAACTTGCAGCCACACGTCGACGTCCTGCCCCCGGATCAACTCTCGGGCCCGCTGGATTTTCGGTACAACAACATCGAGGAATTTTTGTCCCCCAAAACCGGGTTCTACGGTCATAACCAACAGCATGTCGATTTCGGTTAGTAGATCCGCATAGGGCTCTACTGGTGTTGCTGGCTTCAGCGCCATACCGGCACGTGCATCTTGGTGGCGTATTTCTCGCGCCAACCTAATCGGTGCATGCGCAGCCTCAACGTGGAAGGTGACAGATCCCGCTCCAGCCTCGGCGTACGCCGGTGCCCACCGATCCGGATCCTCGATCATGAGATGACAATCGATCGGCTGCTGGACATGCCGTAACAGTGACTCGACCACAGGCAGACCGAGAGTGAGATTCGGCACGAAGTGGTTGTCCATCACATCGACATGGAGCCAATCGGCCGATGAAACCCGTTGACACTCTTCCGCCAGGACTGCGAAGTCGCTGGACAGGATACTTGGAGAAATCTGCACGCCCACGTTGTGCAGGCTATCCGTCGACTGGCTCCGTCGCAGGTTCATTGGCCGAACCAAC